>CAZMIS010000023.1:0-20822 GCA_964566325.1 uncultured Anaerolineales bacterium | reverse complement strand
GGCTCGGCCTGGGTGGCCCTGGAGATCCGTGAGTTCTCCACGGGCAAGCAGTGGCGCCTGATCTTCAGCGGGGATGTCGGCCGCCCAGGAATGGCCATCCTGAAGGACCCAGCGCTGCCGGACGCGGCGGACATCCTGATCATGGAGAGCACCTACGGATCGCGGCTGCATCCGACGCGCGGCGAGGCGCGGAAGGAACTGCGGGACGTGGTGCGCGAGACGGTGCGGCGCCGCGGCAAGGTGATCATTCCGTCGTTTGCCGTGGGGCGCACGCAGGAGCTCGTCTACACGCTCAACCAGCTCGAGGCAAACGGTGACATTCCCTCGTTGCCGATCTTCGTGGACAGCCCCTTGGCGGTCAACGCAACCGAGGTGTTCCGCCTCCACCCGGAGGAATGGGACGAAGAGGTGGCGAGCTTCCTCAAGGAAGAGGGCCGCCAGAACCCATTCGATGCGACGCACGTGGAATACGTGCGCGATGTGGTCCGGAGCAAGAAGCTCAACTACCTGAAGGAATCGGCCATCATCATCAGCGCCAACGGCATGGCGGAAAATGGGCGCATCCTGCACCATCTCAAGAACAACATCGAGGAGCCGGAGAACACGATCCTGATCGTCAGCTTCCAGGCCGAGAACACCCTGGGCAGGAAACTGGCGAACGGTGCGCGTCGTGTGAAGATCTTTGGCGAGGAATACGATGTGCGGGCCAAGGTCCAGAGCATCGAAGGCTACTCGGCCCATGCGGATCAGGCTGAACTGCTGACATGGGCCCGGCCGCTGGATCGGAACAGGCTGCAGCGAACATTCCTGGTGCACGGAGAAACGCAGCAGGCCGAGACGTTGGCCGACAAGCTGCGGGGCGAAGGCGTCCGCGGCGTCACGGTGCCCGAGCGCGGCCAGGTGTTCGAGTTCTAAACTGAGCGCAGGCCCATAACCAGGGAAACCTCATTGACTCCAAGTGTACGGGGGAGTGCAGGCATTCTGAGCGGAGGGCGCACGTAGTGCGGACGCAGTCGAAGAACGCCTGCACGGCCGCCATCCTTCGACTACGGCCCTGCGGGCCTCCGCTCAGGATGCCTGGAAGACCTCGGAGGTTGGCTTTCGGCCCGCCGAAAGCCTATTCCACCGGCGTCAGCCAGCGCGTCGTTCCATCCCCCTCAGCCGCCCACCCCTTGACCGTGTCGCTGTCCAGCTCCCACCAGGTGAAGTTGTCGAGCTGAAGCGGCCCGCCCTTGACCGTGAAGAGGGTGCCGCGCGGCACTTTGGCCACCGCGCGCGCATTGCGGCCGGCGTCGATCCGGACGGTGAGAAGCTGGTTCGACTCAGTGGTCACCTGAACCCTGTCGCCCGCCGCGATGGCGCGGTCCACCAGCTTCATTCCTTCCAGGGCCGGCGTCGGCGCAGCCGAGACCGCCTCTTCCAGGCGCAGCCACGGATCATTTGCCGGGCCTGCGGCCACCCAGCCCGCCACACCACTGCCGTTGTCGATGCGATACCAGTCGTAATTGTTGGCCTGAGTGGGACCTTCCAGCACCGTCACGACTGCATTTGCGCCGAGCCGGCCGACCTGCTTGGCACTGGCTGCAGCTGCGTCGCGCACGTTGAGTCCGCCCGTGGCAAGGACGCGCGCCTGGCGCGGGGCTGCGGTGGCGGCTGGGGCCGGGATGGTCGTGGGCTCCACCGGCTGGGTGGGCGCCGCAGTCGGCAGTTCGGTCGGTGCGGCAGTGGGCTCCGGCGTCGCCGTGGCTTCGGCCGGCGCTGCGGCTGCTTCGGTCGTGGCGGTGGGGGTCACGCGCACCTGGAATCCACCGCACGCCAGCGACGTGAGGAGCAGCACGACCAGCGGGAAGAGCAGGACAGCCCATCTTCGCCGCAAAGGAGCGGTTTGAAGTTGTGGTTGCATGGTGATAGCCTGTTCAGAGCCTACATAGACTCAGGAGCCGTCACGCCCAACAACCCCAGTACGGTGGCAAAGACCGTCTTGGTGGCTGCCACGAGGCGCAGGCGCGCGCGGCTGAGTTCGACGTCTGCAGGGTCGGAAGAGAGGACCCGGCAGTCGCGGTAGAATGCATGGAAGACGGCGGCCAGTTCCTGGGCGTAGAACGCCAGGTGATGCGGCGCCAACTGCACGGCCGCCTTCTCAACGACCTCCGGCAGATCGGCGATCTTGCGCAGCAGGGTCATCTCCGAGGGATGACCGAGCAGGGCGACGTCTCCGTTCGCCCAGGATGCGTCTTCGAATCCGCGCTCTGCTGCGGTGCGCAGGATGCTGGCCATCCGCGCATGAGCATATTGAACGTAGAAAACCGGATTCTCGTCGTTCTGCTGCACGGCAAGATTCAGGTCGAAATCGATGACCGCCTGGTTGGATCGTGTCAGAAGCAGGAAGCGGACTGCGTCCGCCCCGACCTCGTCCACCACTTCGTCGATGGTGATGATATCGCCCGACCGCTTCGAGAGTTTGACCTCCTTCCCGTCACGGTAGAGCCGCACCATGTCGTAGAGCAGGATGTCCAGCCGCTGCGGTTCCAGCCCCAATGCCTGCATCAGGTAAGGCATCCGTCGGGCCTGGTTCTGGTGGTCCACCGCCCACACGTCGATCACGCGGTCGAAGCCACGCAGGACGAACTTGTTGTAGTGATAGGCCACGTCTGAGGCGTAGTAGCCCGGCTGGCCGCTCGAACGCACCAGCACCTCATCCCGGTCCGCACCATACGCGGAGGTGAGGAGCCACTCCGCGCCGTCGCGCACGATCGTCCGATTTGCCCCCCGCAGTGACGCCATCACGCGGTCGAACGTTCCATCCTCGTAGAGGCTCTTCTCGGAAAACCAGCAGTCGAAATGAATGCGCAGCTTGTCTGACGCCGCGCGGATCCACTCCATCACGAGATCGAGGCCAAGCTGGCTCAGCGCCGAAATGGCCGACTCCTCGTCCCCGTGCAGGAACCGGTCGCCGTGCTCTGTGGCCACGCGCTGCGCCAGGTCGACCATGTAGGCCCCCTGGTAGTGGTGGGCCTCGAGCGGTGCGTCCTGCCCGTGGACCTGCCGGTAGCGCCGCCAGAGCGTCTCCGCGAAGGTGCGCATCTGCGTCCCGGCATCATTGAGGTAGTACTCGCGCTGCACGACCCACCCCGCGGCCTCGAGCACGCGTGCGACGCTGTCGCCCAGCACCGCGTTGCGCGCGGAACCCATGTGGAGCGGCCCCGTGGGATTGGCGCTGATGAACTCCACCTGGCACGTATGGCCGTGGCCCAGATCCACGTTGCCGAAGCTGGTCGCACCGGCCTCGATCTGGGGAATCAGGCCGGTCAGCCAGTCGTCCGCCAGGCGGAAGTTGATGAAGCCGGGGGGCAGAACCTCGACCGCCGCGATCGCAGCGGAGGCGGGCAGATGCCCGACGACTGCTTGCGCGATGGCCAGCGGGGCCATGCGGGCCAGCTTGGTGCTCTGCATGGCAACCGACGACGCATAGTCGCCGTGTTTGGGATCCTTAGGCCGGCCGATATCGATCGGCGGCAGGTCGAATGGTGGCAGGTCGCCCGCGCTTTGGGCTGCCTGCAGTGCAGCGATGACGAGATCGGCAATCTGGTTGCGTACGAGCACGATAGAACTCTCCGGCTGGGTTGCTTTAAGGGATGATGGGGCTTTGGTCGAACCAGTTGGGACCATATTCCATGTCGACCTTGAGGGGCGCGTCAAGGTCGTAGGCGCCTTCCATCGTCTCCTTGACCAGCGCAGCGACGTCATGTAGTTCGCCTTCGGGCGTCTCCAGGACGAGCTCGTCGTGCACCTGCAGCGTCATACGTGCGGCCAGTCCCGTGGATTTCAGGCGCCCATGCAGAGCGATCATGGCCATCTTGATGATGTCGGCCGCGGTGCCCTGGATCGGGTGGTTGATGGCCGCGCGCTCCGCGGCCTGGCGCATATTGTAGGCCGCGGCCGAGGTCGCGGTCGTCTTCAGGACCGGGAAGAAGCGCCTGCGGCCGAGCAGCGTCTCGACGTAGCCCTGCTCGCGCGCCAGCGCTTGCGTCTCCTCGATGTAGCGCTTCACCCCCGGATAGGTGGCGAAGTAGCGCGCCATGAAGTCGCTGGCCTCCGCACGGCTCAGGCCCGTCCGCGCCGCAAGCCCGAACGGCGTCACGCCGTAGGAGGTCGCAAAGTTCATCATCTTGGCGACCGCACGTTGGGCCTTGGTCACCTGGCTCAGCGCAACGCCGTACACCTTGGCCGCCGCGCTGGCGTGGATGTCCTCGTCCCGCGCAAATGCGGCCAGCATGTATTCGTCCTGGGTGATGTGGGCCAGGATGCGCAGCTCGACTTGCGAGTAGTCGGCAGACAGCAGGATCCAACCCGGTTCAGCGATGAAGGCCTTGCGGATCTCCCGCCCGATGTCGGAACGGATCGGGATGTTCTGCAGGTTCGGGTTGCTGGAACTCAGGCGCCCGGTCTCGGCGCCCGTCTGATTGAACGACGTGTGCACGCGTCCGGTCACCGGGTTCACCAGGCCGGGCAGTGCGTCGACGTACGTGCCAAGCAGCTTGGCGAGCTGGCGCTGTTCCAGGATGAGGCCGATGATCTCGTGGCGCCCGCGCAGCCCTTCCAGTACGTCCGCTGCGGTCGAATACGCGCCGGTCTGCGTCTTCTTCAATCCGTCCGTGGGCAGGCCGAGCTTGCCGAACAGGATGTCGGAGAGCTGCTGCGGAGAATTGACGTTGAACGCCAGCCCCGCGATCTCCTGGATCTCCCGCTCCAACTTGCGCATCCGCGCAGTCAGTTCGACCGACATCTGGCGCAGGAAATCGCTGTCGATCAGGACCCCCGTGCGCTCCATGTCGACCAGCACCGGGACCAGGGGCATCTCCACGTTGCGCAGCAGGTTGTCTAATCCTTTTTCGGTCACCTCGGGGAGCAGCACCTGGGCGAGCTGCAGCGTCATCGCCGCATCTGCACCTGCGTAGGCGCCGGCCGTAGCCGCGGGCACGCGGTCCATCGTGATCTGGTTCTTCCCCGTGCCGATCAGCTCGGTGATGCGCGTCATCTCGGTCTTGAGCCGCGTCCACACCAGGTCCTTCAGCCCCAGCCCGCGCAGCCCGGGATCGATCAGCCACGCAGCGATCATGGTGTCGACGAGAGGACCTCCGACCGGCAGATCGTAGCGTGCGAGCATGCCGATATCGTAGGACGCGTTGTGTGCGATCTTTTCTATCGTGGCGTTCGCGAAGGCAGGCGCCAACGCATCCCGCACCGACTCCCACGGCAGGTTGGTCGTATCCGTGTGACCGATGGGGATGTACGCGGCCTGGTCGAGGGCCGGCCCCCACGCAACTGCTAACCCCACCAGCGTGGCCGAATATGGATCGGTGCCCGTGGTCTCGGTGTCGAACGCGAATTGCCTCGCGCCCGCCAGGTGCTCTGCCACCCGGGCCAGTTCTTCGGCAGTCAGCACCAGCAGGGGCGATGCCGTGCCGGCCTGCAAGGCAGGCGGGGTCTGCAGTGCGGCTGCCTGCAAAGGCTGTCCTTCCTCCGCGAAGAGCGCCATCTGGCCGCCGCCAGTCTCCTGTTGGGCAGGAGCCGCACCCTCGTCGTGAGCCGGATGTTCGACCGGCGGCAGTTTCTCGGCCAGAGACCGGAAGGCCAGTTCCTGGAACAGGGCGACGGCCTTCTGCCGGTCGTAGTGCCGTGTGCGGCACGCCTCGAGATCGAGCTTGACCGGCACATCCGTGATGATCTGCCCCAACGTTCGGCTGAGCTCTGCATCGGCCCTGCCGGCCTCCAGCGCACTCTTCGCGCGCGGCGGCGTGACCTCATCCAACGCCGCATAGAGCGCATCCAACGTGCCGAAGCGCTGCAGAAGGTCGGTCGCGCCCTTTTCGCCGATGCCCTTGACGCCGGGGATGTTGTCCGATTTGTCGCCGAGCAGCGCCTTGTAATCGACCAACTGGTCGGGGCCCAGCCCGTATTTGGCGCGGACCGACTCGGGTGTGTAGAGGATGATGTCGGAAAAGGAGCGCCCTGACGTCAGGACGTGGATGTGGTCGGTGACGACCTGCAGGATGTCGCGGTCGCCGGTGACGATCAGCGTGTCGACGCCCTTGGCCTCCGCCTGCCTCGCCAGCGTGGCCAGCACGTCGTCCGCCTCGAACCCATCCCTGGTGAAGATCGGGATGTTCAGCGCGGTGACGACTTCCTTGATTCGTTCCACCTGGGTGTGGAGTTCCTCGGGGGTGCGCTCGCGATGGCCCTTGTAGGCCTCATACATGTCGTGGCGGAACGTGCGGCCGACGTCGAACGCGACGGCGACGTACTCCGGCTGGTGTTCGCGCAGCACGTTCAGCAACATGCTGGTGAAGCCGTAGACCGCGTTGGTCAGCTCGCCCGTGGGCGCGCTCATGTCTGGCGGCAGCGCGTGAAACGCGCGGAATGCCAGGCTATGGCCGTCGATCAGGACGAGCTTCGGCATGGCTTCACCTGGGATCTGGCTTTCGGTAGTGGCCCTTGGGCGGCTTGAACCGCTGCACCGTGATCTTGCCATCGTTGATCAGCGCGTTCACATGATGGTGCTCCAGTGCACAGTCCGTGACGCGCACGGTGCGGCCGGCGTCGAGGCGCAGGCTGCCGCTGTCCAGGTTCAACAGATAATTCTCGCCGGTGACGTTGGTCAGCTCGACGATATCCTTGTTCTTCCACGTGATGGGCAGGCGATCGGACATAGATGTGTCTCCATCTCAACGAGCAGTGGAGCTATTCTAACCGCGCGCGGCCGATTCGTCAACGCGAAAGGGGAAGGATGGGCTGGAGGCCGCCACGACCTCCAGCCCGGCAGGTTCAGTGGGGTTTGCCGTGCACTTGCGCCAGCAGCCCGTCCACGAGATCTTCGGGGTGTGCGGGCAAGTTGTCCTGCTGCCACATGAGCACGCTCACGAGCGGCATGTCGCCCACCATCGCCATGAAGTCCATGCCCATGGCGCCGCCTTCATCACCGCCGCCGAACAGCTTGCGGCTTTCTTCTGCCATCTGGCCGTAGAACGGCCCGAAAACCGCCCGGCCTCGTGGATCGTTCATCCAGTCGCGGATGGTCGATTCCTTGTCGAGGATGCAGGGCAGATCAATCGTCGATTTCACGCTCACGGTGAGGATGTGACGGATGTCGGTGGCGGACGCCGCAATCAGGATGTCGAATTCGCCGTCCTCGGTGATCCACTGCCGGTGCTCCGGGTGGTAGTAGGCGAAGGCCCGGAAGTCGAGCGGGATGGAGGCCGTCTTCGTCTCGCCCGGCTGGAGCGCGATCTTTGCGAAGCCCTTGAGTTCCTTGACAGGCCGCACCAGGCCCGAGGCACGGTCGTGAACGTAGACCTGGACGATCTCCTTGCCGGCCATGTGGCCGGTGTTGGTCACATCCACCGTCACCGTCAGTCCATCGACATCACGGAAGGTCGTGGCAGACACCCGCGGACGGCTGTATTCGAAGGTGGTGTAGCTCAGGCCGTGGCCGAAGGGGAATAGCACGGGCTGCTGCCGCGCGTCGTAGTAGCGATACCCGATGAAGAGCCCTTCGCCATACCGCACTTCGCCCGCGCCGCCCGGCCAGTTCAGGTAGGCCGGAGTGTCCGTGAGCCGGAGCGGGAACGTCTCGGCGAGCTTTCCGCACGGGTTGGCGCGGCCGAAGAGGATGTCGGCCAGCGCGGAGCCGCCGGCCTGTCCCATCATCCATCCTTCCAGGACGGCCGGAACCGCATCGATCCAGGCGTTCATGGCCACGGGCGCACCGTTGTTGAGCACCACGACGGTCCGGGGCTGCACGCTGGATACGGCCCGGATCAAAGCCACCTGCTGTGGCGTCAGGTCGAGGTCGGTGCGATCGTACCCTTCGGATTCGATGTAGGTAGGCAGCGCAACGTACAACAGCGCCGCGTCCGCTGACTGTGCCAGCTGCACGGCCTGGTCGATCAGATCCTGGCGGAAGGAATCGTCCGGGGGATAGCCTTCGGCATGGACGAATTCGCACATCGGGGCGCGTGACCGAAGCCCGTCGAGCGGCACATCCACCCGGGTCGGATTGATGTGCGAGCTTCCCCCGCCCTGAAAGTGCGCAGCAAGCGCGGCGTGGCCGACGACTGCGATGCGCTTCTGGCCTGTCAGGGGCAGCAGCGGTCTGCCCTCTGGCAGCGGGGCATTCTTGAGCAGGACGATCCCCTCTGCCGCAACCTTCCGGGCCAGCTCGTGGTGTGCATCCACGTCGAATGCCGCGCCCTTGGGGGTTTCCTGGGCCTTGAGCACGATCCGCAGGATGCGGCGCACCGACTCGTCGAGAGCTGCCTCGGCCAGTTCGCCGGAGCGCACCGCATCGACGACCGCCACGACGCGGCGGTCCTGCGGGCCGGGCATCTCCCAATCCAGGCCGGCCCGAAGCGCAGCCACGCGGTCGCGCACTGCGCCCCAGTCGGAGACCACCAGCCCCTCGAAGCCCCATTCGTCCTTGAGGATCTCGGTCAGCAGCGCGTGGTGTTCCGACGCGAAGGCGCCGTTGACCTTGTTGTAGGAGCACATCACCGTCCAGGGCTTAGCCTCCTTGAGGGCCTTCTCGAACGCAGGCAGGTAGATCTCGCGTAGGGTGCGTTCGTCCACCACGGCGTTGATGCTGAAGCGCTCGAACTCCTGGTTGTTCGCGGCGTAGTGCTTGAGCGACGTGCCCACCCCTTTGGACTGCACGCCGTTGATGAAGGCAGATGCCAGGTCGCCGGCCAGGTAGGGATCTTCAGAGAAGTACTCGAAGTTGCGCCCGCACAACGGCGAGCGCTTCATGTTGGCGCCGGGGCCGAGCACCACGTCCACGTTGAGCGCGATGGCTTCCTCCCCAATCGCCGCGCCCAATTCGCGGACCAGCGCTACGTCCCAACTGGACGCGCTGCAGGAGGCTGTGGGGAAGCAGGTGGCAGGCAGGCTCTGATTGCTCATCGAATGAACATCGGGAACGCGGCGGATGCCGTGCGGCCCATCCGAAACGAACATCCCGGGAACGCCCAGGCGTTCCACCGGAGCAGAGGTCCATGCGGTGGCGCCCGTGCAGAGGGCGGCCTTTTCCTCCAGCGTCATGCTGGCCATGATGGACTGGATGTCTGAGTTCATTCCATTCTCCCTGAATCGGCTATCTCAATGAGTGAAAGTATCATAGACCGACCGTACGCGCAGCGCTGAACGCGCGGTCGCGAGGTCCCAGCCGGCCGGCAGCGTCGCAGTGACGCGGATCGTTCTGTGGGCCGGCAGGTCGAAGTAGTTGTCGCTGAAGACGACGTCGGCGCCGGCCAGGCTGATCTCCACCAGGCGGGCCAGCGACCGCGCGGACAGGTCGATCGCGAGCAGCCCGTCCTGCAGCGTCACCTGCGCATCGATCCGGGGATCGACCAGCGACAGATGCTTGGTCGGGACGAAGAAGGCAGTCTGCAGGGCCAGCGGGGAGGCGGTCCCTTGCGGGTCTGCCGGCCACAGCTCGACCACGAAGACCAGGTCGCGGCGGGTGTCGAGATCCAGGAAGGGCGAGAAGTCGAACTCCGCGACGCGCGTGACGCCCGATGGCCTTACGGCCGCAGCCTCTTCGCCCTCGGCCAGCACCCTGCCATCCAGGGCCGCCAGGGTCCAGCGCACCGAACCCTGCCACTCCTGGCGCATATCGCTGCTGAGGTAGATCGACTGGCGCGGGGGCGCGTCTTCGATGGACAGCAGCAACGGTGCATAGAAGCGGCGGGCCGCGTAGTGCAGGGCCTTCCAGCGGCCGAAGTAGTCCAGGCTGGACCACGATGCGACGGGCCAGCAGTCGTTCAACTGCCAGTAGAGCGTGCCCGCGACGCGATCGGTGTGCCTGCGCCAGTGCTCCACCCCGTAGCGGATCCCCTCGGCCTGCAGGACCATGCTGAGATAAACGAGCGACTCGAAGTCCTTGGGCAGGCGGAAGGTCTCCAGCATTTGGGTCATGATCAGGGTGTTGCCGCTGGCATTCTTCTGGTGCTGCTCCATGATGTAGGACGTCATATTCCGGTCGGGCTCTGCTGCGAAGGTGCGGATGGTCTCGAAAGGCGGCAGGGCCTGGAACCCGAACTCGCTCATGAAGCGCGGGTACTGGCTCCGGTAGGCCGTGAACGGCTTGCGCCCGTGCCACACGTCCCAGTAGTGGGCGTCGCCCTGCACCTGGCCGTTCGGATCCTCGAACGGCGTATCGGACGACGGCGAGCTGGGCCAGTAGGCGTGATCGGGATCTTCGGCTGCGCACCACGCCGGCAGCGTGTGGTGAAAGAAGCGGTCGTACGCGGCCTTGAGGGCCCGCATATCAGGCGTGTCCCAGCTCCATTCGACCCATCCTTGCTCCATCTCGTTGTTGCCGCACCACAGGGCCAGGCTGGCGCGATGTCGCAGGCGCCGGACGTTCTGGACCACTTCCTCGCGCACGTTCTCCAGGAAGTCAGGCTCGTCGAGCGGGTACACGCTGCACGAGAAGATGAAGTCCTGCCAGACCAGGATGCCGTAGCGGTCGCACAGGTCGTAGAAGCGCTCATCCTCGTAGAAGCCGCCGCCCCACACGCGCAGCATGTTCTGGTGCGACTGGACCGCGGACCGGATCAGGTCTTCGAGCGCGGCATCGGTCACGCGCGTGGGAAAGGAGTCGGCCGGGATCCAGTCGGAGCCCTTGGCGAAGAAGGGCCGGCCGTTGACCGCGAAGACGAACGAGCGCCCCCACTCGTCGGGCTCCTGGCGCAACTCGATCGTGCGCAGGCCCAGCTGATACGACTCCTCGTCCAGCGTTTCTCCCGCGTGGATGAGGCGCACCCGGACCCGGTAGAGCGGTTGGTCTCCCAAGCCGTTCGGCCACCAAAACTGCGGGTCGGCGATGGGGATGGCGGCGGAGACCTTCGATTGGCCCGCAATCTCGAAGGTCTTCCCGAACCGCGAACCGTCCGGCGCGGTCACCGTCACGGCCAGTTGCAGCGGGTCGGCCCCGGCCGCGAAGCGCTCGATCTCAGCCTCGACCCCGACCTGCACCTGTCCAGGGGCGTGGTGCTGGCGCAGATGGACGCCGGCCAGGCGCGCCCCGCCGTAGCCCTCCAGGCGGATGTCCTTCCAGATGCCGGCCGGCGGGAGCTGCGGGCCCCAGTCCCAGCCAAACTGGCAGGGCGCCTTGCGGACGTGTGGCCCGCCCGGGATGGCATGTGAGACGCCTTCCATCGGCCGGGCCGCCTGCCGCTCCGTAGCGTGGCGCACGGCCGATGAGAAGACGATGCGCACTTCGTTTCCCTCGGCCCGGAGCAGCGGCTTCACATCCCAGCGGTAACGGCGGAACATATTCGCGGCGCGGCCCAGTTCATGGCCGTTGAGGCTTACCACCGCCAGGGTGTCCAGCCCATCGCAGACCAGCCAGACGTTGGGCTCGGCCAGGATTTCGGGCGTGGCGGCAAAATGGCAGCGATATTCCCAGTCTGCCTCCGCCACCCACTGCACGCGGCGCTCGTTGTCGCCCGCGAAGGGGTCCGGGATGCGGCCCAGCGCCAGCAAGTCAGTGTGTGCGCCGCCGGGCACGGTCGCCGGCAGCCATTCTTTCTCCGTTGCCTGGCGAAACTGCCAGGCGCCAGCTAACGATTGTGTCTGTGTCATGCGTCGCCCCGTATGTTTACCTTAAGTTCCAGATGGCCTGCAAGGCCCGATAATCCAGCAGGATGATGCCTTCCTCCTGGACGACATCCTGCGCTTCCCGCGAAGTGAAGAAGTCGTAGTCTGCCTGGCGGACGTAGTGGCCGCCGGGCTCCAGGGCCAATAACTCGGGCGTGTCGAGGCCCGGATGCACGGCCCATTCGTTCAGGCCCACCGGCAGCTCGCGCAGAAGCCGGACATACGTGGCGGCCCGCGTGCCCGGATCGAGACCGTAGCTGTCCAGGACGTCGTGATCGACGCACGGCAGTCCCCGGCTCTGTAGCTTCGCCGTCGCTGATTGGCTGGACACCCGTTGCGCCAGCCCGTACTCCCGTGCCAGGCCGAACATGACGTCGAAGATATCGTCCCGCTTGCTGATCCGCAGCGAGTGCCAGTCCAGCTGCGACGGACGGAGGCCAGCGGCCAGCACGACCTCGATCTGCGTCCGGAACTCGATCTCCAGTTGGTCGAGGCTCACCCGCGCCATGAACTCGCCCATGTGCTCGAAATCGTAGAAATACCCCGCCTCATCGAGCAGAGATGGCACCTTTGCCGGGTCGGACATGGGCCGCCAACGATTATGCGTCGAATCGGAGAGGGCGGTGAGGTGAACGCCGAAGGGCTGTTGCGGATGATCGGCGAGGAAGCGGGCCGCATGTGACATGGCGGGGCACGGAACCATCAGGCTGGTGGAGCGGACGAGGCCCTCCGCCAACGTGCCACAGATGGCTTCGTTCACCGCGTGGCATACGCCAAAGTCATCGGCGTTGATGATCAATAGCCGAGCGTCAGGCCCATACCCCAGCAATCGATTTGTCTGGCCTTTGAACGCCATTCCCGTCATCCTGTCTCGCCCGGCCCCGGACTTCGCTACAACTCGCTGATTCGATGCCTGAGTCACACGGTCGACAGATCCCACTCCTCGTAAATCTTCGGAACGTCGTTGATCAAGCGGCGGGTGTAGGGCTCCTTCGGCCGCAGGATCACCTGGTCGGGCGATCCGCTCTCGACGAACCTCCCGCGTTCCATGATGTACACGCTGTCGGACACATAATAGGCCAGCCCGATATCATGGGTGATGAAGACAATCGTCATGCCTACTTCATCGCGCAAGTGCATCAGCATATCAAGGATGGTCGCGCGGGAGCAGGCGTCGATCATGGAGGTCGGCTCATCGGCAATCAGAATCTTGGGCTTCAGCAGGAAGATGCGGGCGATCATCAGGCGCTGCATCTGCCCGCCCGACAGCTCGAAGGGATACTTGTTGGTCAGTTCCTCGAACTTGAGGTTGACGAAGCTGCACGCCTCCGCCATCAGCTGCCGCTTCTGCTCAGGCGGCAGGCGCCCGCCGCCGCGCATGCGGATGCAATCCAGCAGCACCGTATCGATCTTGTTGAAGATGTTGTATGACGAGAACGGATCCTGGAAGATTGCCTGGATGTTCTTCCAGTACTCCTGTTTTTTCTTCTGTGTGCTGATGTCGCGCTTCTGCCCCTGGAAGAAGATCTCGCCCTCGGTGGGATTGATCAACCCCAGGAGCATCTTCGCCAGAGTCGTCTTACCGCTGCCGGATTCGCCGACGATCGAGATGACCTCGCCCTCGTGGAAATCGAAGTCGACATGATCGACGGCCAGCGTCTTGGTGCGACCGAAGCCGAACACCTTCGTCAGCCCTGACCCGCTCAGGCATGAGTTTCTTCTACCGGGCATGCTGGTAAGCCTCCCTCAACGTCTTCTCCGACAGGATGCAGCGGTAGGCGCGGCCGTTGCCCGCGTCGTAAAGAGGGATGGAAGTCGTTCTGCACTCGGGCCGAACGTAGCTGCACCGTTCGGCAAAGCGGCAACCCGCGGGCGGGTTCTTAAGGTTCGGCGGAACGCCGGGAATGGCAGCCAGTTTGACGTCCCGCAGCCCTGCTTCCGGCACGATAATCGAGCCCATGAGTCCCTTGGAATAAGGATGGAGCGGATCGAACACTGCCTCTTTGGCCGTGGCCTTCTCCACGATCTGCCCGGCGTACATGACCATGATATCGTCCGTCACATTGTAGAGCAGCGGCAGCTCGTGCGTAATAAAGATCATGGACTTGATAAAGCCATTCTCCATCAGGTCCTTGAGCATCTTGATGACCATCTTCTGCGACGTGACGTCGAGCGCGGAGGATGGCTCGTCCGCGATGAGCACCTTCGGGCGCAGGATCACCGACACGGCGATCACCGTGCGCTGCTTCATGCCGCCCGAGAGTTCGACCGGGTATTTCTGCAGCACCTCGGCGGGAAGGCCCAGGATCTCGAAGCTCGCCCTGGCGAGGTCCCGGATGAATTTCCGGTTCTCGGTTGGATCATGCGCCAGGATCACGTCCTCGATGAAGTCGATCACCTTGCGGGTCGGGTTGAGTGCGTTCATCGCGGCCTGGGGAATGTAGGCGATTTCCGTCCCCAATATCGTCCTGCGAACGTCGTCCGGGTTCATCCCGGTGATGTCCCGCCCGTCGATGATGATCTGCCCGCTGGTGTAGTGCAGCGGAGGGAAATAATAGCCCATCAGGCTGAGGGCCAGCGTCGACTTTCCGCAGCCGGATTCCCCCGCGATGCCCAGGGTCTTCCCCTCTTCGATCGCCAGCGACACGTGATCGACCGCGTAGACGTCCTCCCGGAAGCGGGTAATGTACTTGGTGGTGAGTTCCCGAACCTCGAGCACGATCTTTGCCATATCACTCACCTTGCCCTGCAAGCGCCTAATCCCTCAGCGCGGGGTTGAACACCTGGTCGAGACCCGTGTTCATCAGATTCATCGAGAACGTAATCAATGCGATGGTGATGAGTACGGGCAGGTAGGCCCACCACTTCTCGAGAATGTGCGCCTGGTAAATCATCGCCCAGTTCATCATCAGCCCCAGGGTCGGCACCTCGGTCGTGCGCGGCCCCAGCCCCAGGATGGACAGCCCGGCCTCCGCCAGGATGCCCGAGGAGATCTGCAGGATGAGCGCCATGACCACATACGAGGCGACGTAAGGCAGGATGTCGCTGACGATGATGTGGGGGATCGAGTGCCCGGACAGCTTGGATAGGTTAACATGGTCGCGGTTGCGCAGCGAAATCACCTGTGCCCGCACGGCTCGGGCCGTCCACGGCCAGGCGGTGAGGCCGATCACCGCTGCGACCACGAATGGGCCGCGCCGATCCTGTCCGATGCTGAACGAAATCAGGATCAGCAGCACAAAAGAGGGAATGACGATGAACAGGTTGGTGATGAACTGGACGATGTCGTCCACCATCCCGCCCACATAGCCCGCCACCAGGCCGAGGATGAGGCCGATCAGGGTGGCAATCAGCCCCGACACCAGGCCGATCTGAAGCGAGACGCCCGCGGCCGTGACCAGCTGCGTCATCACATCTCTGCCGAAGTTGTCGGTGCCGAGCGGCAACAACCGCACGTTCGCCACTTGACCGACGTTGACGTAGTCCGTCTGCCGGACGGCGCCCGTCTGTGTCAGGGCGGCCGCGTCTCCCTGCCTCGCTGCGATGATGGCCTCCTCGGTCGACAGGAGGCCGGCAACGGAGCTGTTCAGCCGGACGAAATAATTGCGCCTGGCGTTGGTCATCCCTGGGATGTTCTTCTTGGGATCGTAGTTGCTTCCCCACTGCGTGAGGAGTCCCGCGGTATCGGCCGTATCGATCTCGGTCTCGGGAATTCCGGCCTTGACGAGCCATTCTTTCATGGCCAGACGGTCGGCCTCACTCAACCTGCTGGCCACGCGCTTGGCGGCTGCGTCGTTGAGGAGGAGCGTGTACTTCGTGGGGGCATTGACGCTGTCGTAGGTGTTCACGTAGATGCCAGGCGGAAAGAACGTGCCCTGTCCGATGATCTCCAGCGGCGGATGGGTGATGATCAGGGGGTAGATGATCACGATCAACAGCACGGTCACGAAGATGACAAAGCCCGTCACGAACTTCCCGGAGCGAAAGATCTGTCGGAGGGTATGTTGCATCGCCATCTCTCCTTGATCAATCCGCCTGGGTTGCTTTGATGCGCGGATCGATGAAGCCGTACAGGATCTCGATGATGAAGTTCGCCACCAGCACCATCAACGTGATGATCAGCGTTGCGGCTGAGATGAGCGGATAATCCTGGCCCATGACTGCCGAAAACAGCGTGGTGCCGAGACCTGGATAGCTGAAGACGATCTCAGCCACCAATGCGCCGCCGACCATGGTGCCGATGGACAATGCCAGGCCGGTGATCTGGGGCAGCATCGCGTTGCGAAATACGTAGCGGACGATCTTGCGGTCCTTGATGCCCATGAACCGGCTGTACTTCACGTAATCCGCGTTGAGCTCGTAAATGGACATCGAACGCATGCCGATCGCCTGGCCGCCGATCGCGATGAGGACGATCGACCAGAAGGGCATCTGGTAGTGCACGATGGCCGACCAGACGAACTTCCACGTGGCGCTGGGAAGCATGTCAAACGCGTACCCTCCGGAGGTCGGAAGCCACTCCAGGCGCACCCCAAAGCCCACCAGAAGGAGAATTGCCATGCCGAAGGGCGGGAGGCTGGCGACCAGGAGGGAGACGGGCATGAGGACCTTGTCAAAACCGCCCTTGATGTAGGCGGCCAGCGCGCCGAGGGTGTTGCCGATCAGCCAACCAACAATGATGGCCGGGAATTGCAGCGCAATGGTCCACGCAATGGCAGACCCGATCACGCTCGCCACGGTCCTCGGATACTGGCTGAAAGAAAACCCGAAATCGCCCTGCGCGACATTACGGATGTAGATGAAAAACTGCTCCAGCAGGGGCCGGCTGGTGCCAAACAATTCGGTGTACTGCTCGTAGATCGCCTGCACGCCGGAGGCGTTGCTCATGCCCTGGGCCATCCTGGCGACGATGGCCGCCACAGGATCGCCGGGCATCAGGCGCGGCAGGAGGAAGTTCAACAGGAAGGCAAAGACGAAGGTGATCGCGTACCATCCCAGCTTGGAGAGGAAATACTTCCGATACCCTTTCAACGGAGCACCTCCTGTTGACGGCAGAAATCGCAGATTCGCTGAAGCCCCCTCTCCGGTGGGGCCGGAGAGGGGGCGGGGAGGGGGGTTACTCCACGAGTGTCAGGTTGTAGAGACAGGCGATGCTCCAGCCGTCCGTGCAGTCAAGCGGCGGTACGGGCGGATTGGTGCCGTCGCCCTCGTGCGGGAAGTTGGTCCACACGCTCTCGTTCACTGCGTGGAACGACTGAGGGCGATACATGAGTGTGAAGGAAGGCACGTCGGTCAGGTAGATCTTGACCAGCTCCGTGTAGGCCGCCTTCAGTTCGGCTTCGTCCGTCAGGGTCGGGATCTTCTTGATCAGCTCGTCCGCGGCCGGGTTGCTGTACTGGCCCCAGTTGCCGTTCCAGTTGCTCGACATGCCGACGAATTCGGAGCTCATCAGCTTGCGGATGCGGCCCCACGGCTGCGTCGGGCCCGCGCCGTCGCTCCACATCATGAAGATATCATATCCTTCGGGGAGCGGCGAATCCGACTTGGTGACAACGGTCTGGTACACGCCCCATTCGGGGTAGTTGGTGGTGATGTCAATGCCGATCTTCTTGCCTGCAGCAGCCACGATCTCGATCGCGGCCTGCCAGTCGGACCAGCCGTTGGGCGCGGTGGCGATGTAGCTCAGCTTCGTGCCGTCGAGCTCGCGCCAGCCGTCGCCGTCGGTGTCCACGACGCCGGCTTCATCGAGCAGCTTGATCGCGCCTTCGATGTCGTTGCCCGCCCATTGCAGGTCCTTGACGGCCTCATGATCGTACGTGGCCTGCTCGCCGGCGGTCGGGTTCATCAGGGAGCGCGGGACCTGGTCGAAGGTCGCCGATTGGTTGGTCATGGCGTTGGCGATGATGGTGGGATAGTCCACCGCGATGGCAATTGCCTTGCGGACCGCAGCCTGGTCCAGGCCAGGAGACTTCAGGTTGAAGAAGGCGGTCGGGAGGCTGGCGCCGATGCCGTAGGGCGGCTCAGGCAGGTAGGTGGAGATGGGCAGCCCATAGCTTTCCCACAGGATCTGGATGTTGGAGTTGAACTGCTGGCTGACATCCACTTCGCCCTGTGCCAGGGCCACAGAGCCGGCCGCATTATCCTTGAAGATCGTGTGTGCCAGGTACTTCGGCGCGGGCAGCTTGCCCCACATGCTGGCGTCCTTGCCCCAGTAGTCGTCGTTGCGAACATAGACGACCTTCGAATCGTCCGAGAAGAACTTGCCGTAGGGGCCGGAGTAGACGACGTCTTCCGCCGGATCCGCCAGGATCTTGGTCAGATCGCCGCCCGAGCGCTCGATCAACTTGTCGGTCCAGGCCTTCTGGACGACGTAGTTGGTGCTCAGGTATGCCTGAACCTGCAGCGGATTGATGGCCTTGCCGTCTGCATCCAGTTTGGCTTTGACAACGACCGTCTGGGCATCCACTGCTTCGATGGTCTCGACGAAGTCTTTGTTGGAGTCAAAGATCGGGAAACCGTACTTGGCCGCGGCGGCCCAGGTGTAGGCCACGTCCTCGGCGGTCACAGGGGTGCCATCGTTCCACTTTGCGGCAGCCTTGATCTTGAAGGTGATCTCGGTGCGCGCATCGTTCCAGGCATAGTCCCCGTCTGCTAACAGGGGATACTGCTTGCCGTCAAGCATGTTGTACAGGTAGGGCGTCTCGAACATGGGGACGCGCGCATTGTCCTGCTGGGCGATGCCAAGGGCGTTGTTGTTGCTGTTGGAGTACGGATTCCAACCGACCACCGCATTCCACTGCTGGCCGTTGAAGTACAGGGTTTCGTTGCGGGGCAGGGTGTTGGCATCCACCACCGGCACCGCAGTGGGTTCCGGCGTGGCGACCACGATCTTCTCGACCTCTTTGACCGTCTCGACTACCTGGGTCTCGACGACCTTGACTTCCTTCTCTACCTCGACCACCTGGGTCACGACTTTCTCAACGACCTGGGGGGCGGGCGTCGCACACCCGGCCAGGACGGAGACGATGACCAACAGGCTCACCACCGAAAGTACGAGCTCACGCATTGTAGAACCTCCTCCATGGATGAACTAAGGGATTGTTCACGAGCGAGATCGATCGAATGGATACGTTTATGACCGGGCTGCACCTCCTTGTTCCTGCCATTCCCAGCCATTACGGCTGCGGGACAGGCATCACCTAGCCGCACCGCATGACTGCCGCACAACCAGCTGCGTTGGCAGGACGCTCTTGTGCGCGGCCGATCCCGGTTCGGGCGGATCGGCCAGAATCGCCATCAACCGGTCTGCGACAGCCGAGCCCAGTTGCCGGATGGGCTGGCGTATCGTAGTCAACGCCGGCTGGACGGACGGCGCAAGCGGCACATCGTCGAACCCGACGAGGGCCATGTCGCGCGGCGCCTGCCTGCCGGCTTCGTGCAACGCCTTCAGGGCTCCGATGGCCATGATGTCGCTCGCCGCGAAGATCGCAGTAGCGGACGTCATGAGCAGCTTTTTCGTGGCGGCATAGCCGCTGCCTTCGGTGTAGTCGCCCTCGATGATCAGATCCGGGTTCAGGGGCATGCCGTGAGCAGCGAGCGTCTGCTTGTATCCCAGCAAGCGGTCGGCCCCGGATGTCATGGTCAGCGGCCCACTGATCGTCGCAATCTGCGTGTGGCCCAGGCGGATGAGGTGTTCGACGGCCTGGCAACTGCCGCCAAAATTGTCGATGTCGATGCTGTGGACGCGTTCGTCGGGATATCGGCCGACCACGATGAACGGGATGCCATCGTGCAGCAGCCGCGGGGGCAACGGGTCATCCATGTGCGCGGAGGCAACGATGACCCCATCCAGGTGGCCATTTCCGACGATGCGGCGATACTGATCGTCCTGATCCATCGGATGGTGGAAGAGCGATAGCATCAGGTGGTAGTGCTGTGCGTTGCAGGTCTCAGTGATGCCGTAGAGGAGGATGGGAAAGAAGGGATCGGTGAACAGCTTGGTGATAGGCTCGGGAATGATGACGCCCAGGATGCGGGTGCGGCGTGATGCCAGGCTGCGTGCGGCCGCGTGCGGCTGGTAACCCGTCTCGTGTATCACCTGCCACACCTGCTCGCGCACTTCGTCCCGCACGCTGGGGTGATCATTGATGACACGGGAGACCGTCGAACGTGAAACCCCCGCCAGATGGGCGATTCCCTCCAGGGTCAGGGCCATCACTGCGTCCCTCTCCTCACTGAGAGCGGAAAAGGCTTTCGATAGGGCCGGTCGCGCCTTTGGGAGCGCTCCCAAGCAATAATATCGCGCACTTTCGCCCGGTTGTCAATCCCCATTTTTGAAATACCCGCGGCCCATCGCGATCACATTTCGGCCTGCCGGCCGCGCGTCTGGTATAATCGGGGTGCCGGAAGTCCATCTTAGAATCCAGGTCCTGGTGATGTCCGACGATTTCGTCCATCTTCATGTGCATACCGAGTACTCCCTGCTCGACGGGCTGGGCCGCGTGCCCGCGATGGCGGCGCGTGCTGCGGCCCTGGGCCAGCGCGCGTTGTCGCTGACGGACCACGGCACGATGCATGGCGCCATCGAGTTCTCGCGGGCGTGCAAGGGCGCCGGCATCAAGCCTCTGCTGGGCGTCGAGGCGTACATCACCCAGTGGGGACGCCCCATGACAGGCCAGGAAGGCGACCTCGACCGCGGCCGGCACCACCTCCTCCTGTTGGCCGAGAACATGACGGGCTATCGCAACCTGCTCCAGATCTGCAGCGATGCGCAGCTCAGGGGCTACTACTACCGCCCGCGCGTCGATGCCGACTATCTCGCGGCTCACAGCGAGGGCCTGATTTGTACGTCCGGTTGCCTGGCCGCGGAGATACCGACCCTGATCAAGAACGGCCAGACGCAGAAGGCGGTGGAACGCCTGATGTGGTATCGCGATGTCTTCGGGCCGGATCGCTGGTATATCGAGTTTCAGGAGCACAGCATCCCGGAGCTGACGGAAGTCAATCGGGAGCTGTGGTCGCTGGTGCAGACGTACGACATCCCAGCCGTGGTCACCAACGACGTGCACTATGTGGGCGAGGAGGACGCGAAGGCCCACGACACGCTGCTCTGCGTTCAGACCAGCACCGTGCTGACCGATCCGAAGCGGATGCGCTACGACGGGAAC
>CAZMIS010000022.1:0-21121 GCA_964566325.1 uncultured Anaerolineales bacterium | reverse complement strand
CCGATGCCGTAACGGCACAGCCGGCCGGTCGCTGGCAGGTAGTCATCCAGCACCAGCGGCAGATATGTGCTTCGGGGTGCGTCGGGACCGGCTGGTGCAGCTGCGGCCGCAGGCCCGGCAGCGCCGGGCCTTCCCGAAAACAAGAGCAGCAGACCCAAGACGCTCATTACCAGGATGATGCGCGCAGACCTCCGCGATCCAGGGCCGGGGACGCGCCTCATTGTGTGATCTCAACATACACGGGGGTGGGTCCCACCATGAGGCGAAGACGCCCGTCTGCTTTGCCGTCGCCCGCGTCCGTGATCGTACCCTGGCTGACGTCAAGCAGATTGCGGACTTCGGCCAGGCTGCCCGGAAGGTAAATCTGGCGTTCCGCCCGATCCATGGTCCACGCGACGTAAAACGGCTTGGCGCCGGCGAAGAGATAGGCCTCGATATTTGTCGCACCGAGCTCGCTGTCGGTCAGACGGCGCACGTAGTTATTCGCATCGAGCTTCTTCGCTGCGACCGAAAGTGCGAAATAGGACTCCTTCGCCTGAAGATCCAACGTCAGCAGGCCGTACGCATCCGGAAAGTCGTAGATGTCGGTCCAGGACCACCAGGTCATCGAGTGAACGTCGGAGGCAATCGCCTGGGTGAAGAACTTGACGAGGTAACTCGATTGAAGCCGCTCGTTGACTGGCTGGACGTACCAGTCCTCGTTGTGGTTGCTGAAGAACCCTGCCTCCGTGATCATGATCGGCAGATGCCCGACACCATGCTCCCGGAGTTTGCCGCGCAGGTACTCGGTCTTGCCGCTGATGCCCGGACCGTAGGGTTCCCAGCGAAATCCGAACCACGGGTAGTAGTGGAAGACCATGTAGTCCATGCACCGTCCGCCACCGGCGGTCAGCACCCGGTCGAGAAACTCGCGCACGAAGGGCCCATACTCCTCCGTGAAGTAATCGTATGCGATGCCGCCCATCAGCACCTTAGCCCGTGGGCTGGCCGCCTTAACGGCCGGATACGCGGCACACAACATCTCCGCGTACTTATCACCATTGTCGCCCCACCGATAGACACCATAGACGTCAGGCTCGTTGTAGAACTCGAAGTGCTGCACGGTGGGCGAGCCCGGTGCGTCATTCTGGCCGTCTCCGTCGTAGCGTTCCACAAGCGCTCTGACGAACTCGACAAACTCGCTCAGCGGCGCCAGGTCGATGATTCCAGCCTGGCCGTAGGTTGCCGCCCAACCGGGGTTGCCGTCAATAGTCAGAATCACCTTCAGCCCGTGCCGCGCGGCTGCCAGAAGATCGGCGTCGAGGGTCGTCCAGTTGAACCCAGCCGGAGTCGTGTTTCGCGGTTCAATGTCTGCCCACGATGTGGGCCACCTCACCCAGGCGATGCCGGCGTGCTGTGCCAGCACCAGGGCGGCCTTGGGCGAGTTCAACGGTCCGTACATCTGGACGCCGAACACCGAGGGCTTGCCCGGGTGGTCCCGCAGCACGATGGGAAGATAGATGCGCTGAGGCGGTTGGCCGGTTGCCGCAGCTGCTCCGGGCGCCACGCCGGTATCGCCGGAGTCTGCCCCGGGCGCTGCCAGCAAGGTCCCTGGCGGAGTGGCCAGCATCGCCGCCAGGATCAGAATGATACCGACGATATGAACAAGACGACTCGTGTGGGAAATAGAACGCATCGAACGCATCTTGACACTACCTTCGCGAGATCAGCGGCAGATAAACGGGCTGGAAATACGGCGGGCACCAGCGGATTACCTCGTTCGAGCCTCCGGCTGCGACCCAGGCGCAGCCGGCCGCGTCGAGGGCGATGTCGGAGGGCGCCGTTCCCGGCGCCGGCAGCTCCCGAACTGAGTCTGCGAAATTGACCCGCCTGAACTGGCCGACCCGGTTTGCAGTCCGCGCCGTGTACCACGCAGTGACCCGGTCGGTCGCGGGACTGACCCACAGGCCATCCAGCTCGCCGTTCGTGGACACGACCGGATAGTGCTCGAACTGAGCGATCGTGTTGGGATTGTAGCGCATGATGTGATCGGTGCCCGGCTCGGTAAACCAGGGCAAACCCCATCCATCCAGTTTCATCTGCCACGGCCGGAGGGTCTTACCCGGGAACAGCCACGGGTAGTTGCGCGGGTTCAGAAAGTAGAAGCCCTGCGACGATCCCCACAGGGGGAGGCTGAAGCGCCCGATGAGGCCAGCGCCGGGCAATGTGAACCACACCGCATCGCTTGAGACGGCGGCCACATCCTCCATTTGCGCCTGGGCGAATTCCGCCCCCGCGGGCAGCGGAAACTCGGCCACGGCGCCAGTGAGATCACCGGCCACGATCAGCTGGCCCAGCTTGTTGCCGGATCGTTCGGCGAACCAGACCTGCACCGGCGAACCGGCAAGGACGACCAGGCCGGTAGGCTGGCTGTCCGGCGTGGGAACCGGGTATTCGGTCCACGTCTTCGTCGCGGGATCGAACCGGGCGATCTTATTGCCCAGGCGCTCGGTCACCCACACCGCGCCGGCCGCGTAGGCGATGTCGTAGGGCTCGCTGCCGGCTGTCGGCAGCACGTATGTCGCTACGTCATATGTGCCTGACGGAGACACGACAAGATACCCGATGGCGTTCTGCGGGGGCAGCGTGACCCAGACGCGGCCTGGACCCTCTACCGCCACGCGAAGCGGGCGGCCGGAAACGGGGTATCTCGTGATGACTGACGAGGCCGGAGCTGCCTGGGAGATGGGGGCCACGCAGACCAGCAGCAACACCACTATCATCATGCCTGTTGACGCTTTCTGCATGGCACCACCTTCCAATTGACCCGCGCAGATTATAGGCGAGGCGCGGGGACTTCTCCAAACCCTACGCTGTGGTGAACTCCTCTGTAGCGGAGGTGCGCGACGATATCAGGGCCAGGCCAGTTCCAGCCGGCCCAGATCCACCGCTTCATCTGCCTTGATGGTGAACAACCGCGGCTCGGCCTCCCCGCCGGGACCGGGCACGAACAACCAGTTGAGCGGCGCCCACACAGCCAGATAGTACTCGCCCGGAGCCACATCCGTCAAGGTGAAGCGGCCGTTGCCATCGGTCTGACCGCCGACGTCGCCGCGATCGGCGCGGGCGCTGCCGACGACGGCCGACAGGCCGGTCTCGCCAGGGGCAAGCCGATACAGGTACATAAACGTCCCCGGGATCGCGCCATTGCCCGTAGAAGTGTAAAGCTCACCAGCAACGGTGGCCTTGCCTGGGGCCGGTGCTGGCAACACTGCTGCGGCCGGGGCGGCATCGATGATCTCAGGGGCCGGGAGCGGCGATTGCGTGTTGAGTGGTGAAACCGTCACGGCCGGCGCCTGGTTGCCACAGGCCGCTGTGATTGCCGTCAGCAGCAGGAGGAGGCTGAGGAGCAAGCTGCGTCTGCACGCCATGCTGTGCTTGCACTGCCTTCCTGGGCCTTGTTTCTTTCCGATCATGCTCTCTTCTCAGGAATCTCTGCCGTTCAATACGACAAACTGGCCAGCCGCACACACGGCTGGCCAGTGATCTCGCGTTCAGACCGGTAGGGTCCGGTTACGGTTGCGTGAAGGCGTTGTGCGCCATGTACAGGTCGCCGCCCGCCAGGGCCGGGTTGATGTCCCGGCGGAAGCGCAGCTGCACGAAGCCAACGATCGGCTGGTCAGACGTCACGACCAGGCTTCCGTTCCAGCCATCAGGCAGCTGGGGCACGCTGTTGTTGCCCGCCACGATGCCGTGATTCTGCATCAGGTTGCCGCCGGCCGGAATGGTCGCCGGGATCGACACGGGGGTGCAGCCAGGGCACTCCGTCGGAGACGGCGTGTAGTTCAGGGTCACGTTGGCCGGAGCAGACTCGTTCTGGTTCTGAATCGTGACGACCGAGGAGAACCCGTTCGGCAAGCGCTTCGCAACCAGGGGCACGATCAGTTTCTTGTCGGCGCCCGGCTTGAAGGCCTCGTAGGCGCCCGCTTCGCCGGTGGCGATGAAGCGCAGCTGGACGAAGGCCACGACGTTGGCCGGAGCATTGACGATGCAGGCCCCCTCATAGTTGTCGGGGAACGACGGGTCGGTGACCGGGTTGAAGCTGTAGGATGCCGAGTTGCCAAGCGCATCCGGGTTCGTCTTGGTGAACGGGCTGCCAGCGCCCAGCGGCTTGCAGTTCAGCGAGATGGCGCCGGCGGCAATGGCGCTGCCGCTCAGGTTCTGGACGGTCACAACCGTGCTCAGGGTGTTCGGCAGCCGCGAGTTGAATTGCGGCACGAACCACTGCATTCCCGGTGCGGAGGCAGGGAAGGCATTGAACGTCTGCAGCGCGTCGCCGGTGAAGAAGTTGGAGACGACCGTCACCTGGCCGCCGCTGGTGGTGGCGCGCACCACTGCCGAGCCGATCCAGCCGGAGGCAACATTGGTTTCCAGCGCCAGGTCGTAGCTGAAGGAGCCGTTTGCCGGGATGGTGCCGGTCTTGGTATAAGCGATCGTACCGTCGCCGCTGACGAGGTCAATGGCGAAGTCGGTCGCGGCGCTGGCGCTGGCGTTCTGGACGACGATCTGGCTGTTGGCCAGGCCGCTCGCCGTGCCTCGATTGCGCGCTGCCAGCGGGACGAAGTACTGGCCATCGCCGGCCGTGATGCCGGAGTAGGCGCCCGTGCTGGCCGGGTTCTGGCTGCGGGCCTGGATCTGAACGACTGCGCCCACTGCCTGGTCGGCCTCGACGACAACCGACCCCTGCCCGGCGGACAGTTGGTTATCGAAGTACTGCCGATACTGGACCTGGCCGCCATTTGCATCGAGCGTGAAGCTCTCATCCGCGCGCCACGCGGAGCCATCCGGCCGCCAGTAGTGCACGACACCCTGCGCAGACGAACTGCTCAGGTTCACCAGGGTGAAGTTCGTGCTCAGCTGCTTGGTGGTCGATTGCGCGCCCGCAGGGACGATCAACGTGACCATGAGCACGAGGACGAGCAGGGTGATGGGCAGGACTTTCCGATTCATGTGCATACCCCCTATTGGATGTTCTGTGAACCACCAGAAAGCTGCGGACGGAGCGAACGCGTGCCGCGCCATGATTTCGTGTGGTGGGTCGTTGCGTGAGCCTAACATACAGCAAGTCGGGCCGAAAAAGCAATACTACCTGTGGGTTATTCCCCCGCCTTAGCGGTCGCGGACGGGCGTGACGCGGCCTGAGACCGCCAGCGCCGCGCATAAAGGGCCAGGCCAACCCCCAACCAGATCAGTTCGGTCAGGATGACGACAAACCTGAACATCACCGCGGCCAGGTTGGCCTGCGCGGCGCTCAGCAGCGCGGGCTCGATCAGCAACTCAGCCACAGCCCATTCCCGCACCCCGATGCCGGTCGGCACGATCGGGATGACGAATCCGAGCAGCCATGCCAGGTTTGACGCGGCGATGGCCCCGGCCGCGCCCACAGGAGCCGCTGGGGCAAGTGCCAGGATGATGCCCCAGAAGGAGAGTCCGTAGAGTAGCCGCAGCACCAGGTTGGCCACCACCACCCAGCCCCAGATACTGGCCGCCCGCGGGTGGAAGACCGGTGCGCCGGTCCGGCGCCGGCCGAGAAGTAGCACCAGGCGCGGGGTAACGATCCAGGTGACCGCAAGGAGCACTGCGGCGGCTGCGCAGGACAGCCATTGCCACATGCCCGCAGCCGTCACAGCCAGGAAGCCGAGTCCGACGACTGCCGCCGTCAACGCCTGGACGGCCAGCTCCAGCAGAGAGCCGATGAGCGACGCACCGTAGCTCACACCGTGGACCTGCTCCAGCCATTGGCTGCGGCTGAGGTAGCCCCACACGCTGCCGGGGATGTAGCGCGGCAAAAAGGAGAGCTGGAAGCCTTCGAAGATTTCCGGCAGCCCGAGATCGACGTCGAGGTAGCGGAGCGTCAGTCGCCAGGCGATCATCTGCGCCGCATATACGAGAAGGCCGCAGACGAAGGCCAGCGCCACCGCACCTGGCTGCGCGAAGATCCGCCAGCCCAGGCTGCGGGCATCCAGGAAGCTCTGCGCAAACTGCCACGCAAACAACAGCAGTCCTGCTGCCAGGCCCGCGGTCATCAGGGGTCTGCGCCACCGCCCGAGCAGTTTCATGCAGGAGGTGTCCGGGAGGGGCCGGCCGCGACGACGGACCGGTAGAGCGTTACGAACTGCCGGGCGATGTGATCCCAGTCGTAGCACTCGACCGCGCGCCTGCGCGCGGCGCGGCTGTATTCGCGCCAGCGGTCGGGCGACGACAGAACCTGCAGCACCCCCGCGCCGAGTTGTTTCGGATCGGCGGGCGGCGCCAGGACGCCGACCTCGCCGGTGACGACATCGACGATGCCGTCCACGCGGCTCGCCACGATGGGCGTGCCACAGGCGAGCGCCTCCAGCAAGACCACCCCCAGCCCCTCCTCCAGCGAAGGCAGGATGATGACCCTGGCGCGCTGCATGGCGGCGCGCACCTGCTCCTGTGGCAGGAAGCCGCAAAACCCGATCCGCCCGGCAACGCCGGAATGCGCAGCCATCTCCCTGAGTTCGGCCTCCTGTGGGCCATCGCCGATGAGGACGAGGCGATATCCCGGCAGCCGGTGCAGCAGGTCGGGCGCGGCCCGGAGGAGATGTCGCACCCCTTTGCGCTCGATGAACGAGCCCACGTACAGCAACTCGTCCGCGCGTTCGCCGTCCGGTGGCGGCGTCCACTGATCCGTCGCCACGCCGTTCGGGATGATGCGGATCCGCCCGGCGGGAATGCCGGCAGCCTGGGTTGCCTGCGCCAGCGCGGTGCTCAGGACTGTCAGCCCTTCACAGCGGCCGATCGCATAACGCGTGAAACGGGCGCCCAGGGGCGACCGCGCAGCCTGAAAGATATCGCTGCCCTGAAGGGTGGCGACGATGGGTCGGCGGTGCACCCGGCGGCCCAGCCTCGCCGCCGCGGCGGATAGGGTCCACTGGGCGTGGATCAGATCGCAGTCCCGGGCGTGTCGCGCGATGGCCGCGGCGTGGACGAGCCCGAAGGGCAGGAAGAGTGCGCGCGCCCACGGGTATCTGCGCCAGATGATGGGCAGGCCGCCGCCCTCGCGGCGCAGGATTTCCCAGCGCTCCGGCCGGAGATAGCGCGGGCGAAACACCTCGACGTCTTCCATCATCTCGTGCGTGGCCGCGCCTGGCACGTGCATCGCCACGACCCTGACGGAAACACCCTGCCGCGCGACGGCGCGGGCGGCTTCCCAAATGAAGCTGCCCTGCGCGTCGCCGTGCCAGCGCGGGAAGGCGGTCGTTGCAATACAGACTTTCATCTCATCCTGTTTCCGGGCTTCTGCGGGCAGTTCCTACTGAGCTGCCTCATAGATCCACACACCGTCCGCCGCGTACACAGGGCGGAAGTGCGTCCCGTCCGCGTCGAAGAAGTCGGGCTTCAGGTACGTTGGGCGGTTCCCGATATAGACGTGCGTAAGTTGATTCCCGCGCATCGTCTGCCAGACCTGCTGCGCGGTCGATGCGCCGTCCAGGTCACGGAGCAATTGGTTGGTGGCTGCGATGAGTTCCGCGGAGCCATCGTTGGAGTAGACCTCCGGCGGCATCATCGTTTGGCGCCCGGCCAGGTACGGGATCCAGTAGCCCGCGTCGAGCCCGTGCGCCACCATCGGCGTCCAGAACTGGTTCGCCACATAGAACCGGGCATCCGCGGCGATGTTCCCGCGGATCCAGGCCATGGCCTTGAGGTCCGCCGGGCGCACGAAGCCATTGTCCGGCTCGATCACGCGCGCGGTGTAGACCATGCCGTACAGGCCGGCGGCGACGAACAGGACCGCGAGCCCGACCGCTGCCACCCGCCTGGCACGCGCGGCGGCTGGGGGCAGGGATGCCATGAGCGCGCCCCCAAGCTGGTCCGCGCCGTAGCCCACCAGGACCGCGACGGGAAGATAGAGGCAGATCGCGACGATCAGGGTAGAGAAGAAGGGCGGTATGCCGACGAGGTGCAGATTGGCGGCCACCAGCAGGATGGCCAGCCAGCCCACCAGGAGCCAGACGCCCGCGTTCCGCCTGAGGAGGCCCCAGGCCGCGCTCAGTCCGCCAAGGGCCAGCCAGACCGGGTGCATCCCCGCGTGGAACAGCTGATCGACGGTAAAGGTAAAGTATGTGCCCGCGGTTTCGGGCCGATAGCCCGCCACCGTCTGCTGGGCCACCGACGCGCCGAACCCGCTGAAGAAGCGCACCAACCACGGCGCATCGATCAGCAGCGCGAGCATCAACATGAGGACGCCGCTCAGGAAGAGCCGGCCGACCTGGTCCAGCCGGCGCCGCTCCCGGACCGCGTACAGTACGAACAGCAGCCCAGCGAAAACCATGTAGAACAGGGTCATCCGATTGTGCACGAGGAACAGCCCCGCGGCGACCACCGCGGCCAGGAGACACTTTCTCAGGGAAACCTTGCGCGACTCGAACGCGTCGATGGTCAGGACGATCAGGACGGGCAGGAGGACCTGGCCCGCCAGCTGCGGGTAACGGCCCCAGTTGACGAACCGCGTCGGCATGGCCGACAGGAGGCCGACGATCAGCGCGGCCGCCAGCGCGGCCCGGCGACTTCTCAGCATTCGCCAACCAAACAGGTAGGTCGTGGGAACAACCAGCGCGTTGATGACCTGCCCCACCACGACCACTGCCCTCGGGATGGGCACACCGCTCAACCAGTGGAACCAGGCCGCCAGCGCATGGAAGCTGAAGTGATACGTGAACTCGGTGACCGGCGCATACGGCTCGTACGAGGACGGCACCGCACCCTGGCTGGCGATCAGGTCCGCGATCAGGGTGTGATGATACGAATCGGTCCACAGCGGGAACTCGATGCCTCGCACCATCCAGATCCGCGCGATCAGGGTCATCGCAAACACCAGGGCCAGCCCGATGTGGTAGGGACCGGTCTCGGGGGACCAGCGCGGCCGCCACCCCTTCGAGCGCCGCAGCATGTCTGCGACGGTGACGATGCCCAGGAGGGCCATCACGCCGGCCGCGATCGCCGGCGTCACGGGCCATCCCAGGATCGTGAAGGCGCCCAGGATCAGCGGCACGACCGCGATCGAGACGCCGGCGGCCGCGCACAGGACCTCGACCAGGCCGCGCTGTCGGAAGTGCTCGAACGCGGCCAGCAGCGCGTAGCCCGGGAACAGGAAGATGGCCAGCGCAGACAGCGCCTGTTGAGCTAACTCCATCGCTCTGCCCTCATGCCAGTTGTTCGCTGCGGCGAGCCGTCGCGACTGCAGCCGCACCGGACGCGGTGAAGACAGGCAGCAGCCAGGGCAAGACCGCCCGAATCGATGCCGGTTTGTCGGCCATGAGCTGGGTCACTACAATGCGGCCCTGTTCGGCCAGCACGAACGATTCGCCCACCGGGAGCGCGCCCTGCGCCGCGAGGGGGCTCCAGTAGTAATGGTAGGGCAGCAGATTGCCGAACAGGGAGAGCAGGCTCAGCGCGGCCAGCAGGACGATCGAACCCCTGACCAGCCCGTCCCCCTGCCACGCGTTCGCGAGCCCCCAGCAGAACAGGATCACCGCAGGGACCATGACGGGCAGGAAGTAGCGGCCCTGGATGACCGGCGCCACCACCGGCACCAGCACGCGGCCCCCGAAGAGTGGCAAGTTGCTGCCGAAGTATCCCAGCACGATGACGAGCCCGTAGCCCGCGACGCCGGCCGCGAAGATGAGCAGCACCTGTCGCCGCGGCGCGTCGTCATCCGCAGGGGCGCGGCGCAGCCCGCGGCCCCGCAGGCTGCGGTACAGGCCGGCGACGCTCACCACGACCAGCAGCGTCAGCAGCGCCTGCGCCGCGAGGGTTACGGCGTTACCCGACGCGACGGCGCCCTTCCACCACACGAACCAGAAGTGACGGAACAGGTCCCAGACCGCGCCGAGCAGGCCCTGCCAGGAGAACGCGGGCAACTCCAGGGGCGAGATTCGGTCGAAGCCGCCCGACCCCGTCAGGTCACCGTAGACGCGCAGGTTGCGCGCCATCCAGGGAACGACCGGCGCGGCCGCCGCAACACCGGCCAGCGCCACGTGGCCCCCGAACCGCGGCGTGCGGCGTGCCATCCACAACGCGCCCGCGACGGGGACGATGAGCAGGGCTCCCGATACCTTGGCCAGCATCGTCAGCCCGAACAGCAGGCCGAGCAGCAGGCTCCGCCGCCACGTCAGGCCCCGGAGTGCGATGAGCGTGCAGGCCCACACGAGCGCAGCCGCAGCAACCTCGAGGGCAGCATCGTTGTTGACCCGGCTGATAGCGGCCGTGCGCTCCGGGATGACGGCCATCAGCAGCGCGGCCAGGTAGGGCAGCGCCGCGGCGCCGCCCGCCAGCAGCCGGCCGACGCGGAAGACGATGAACACGGAGAGGAGGGAGAGCGCCACGGTGGCCCAGCGCAGCGCGTAGAGCTTCTCCAGCACCGTGCCGGGCAGAAGGCCATACAGCGGCGCCATCAGCGCGTAGTAGAGCGGCGGCTGGTACCCCTCGTAGCTGTGACCCTCCAGGCCCATGGCGAGCGGATCGCGCGAAGGGGGCGCAGGCCAGCCGAAGTGCGCCCAGCGCTCCGTGTCGAAGGCACTGTCGATGATTGCTGACGAGAGCATGGTCGTGCCGACTTCGGGGATGGCGCGTTCTTCGACCAGGTGCTGCACGTAGTGGAAGTGCTGCTCCTCGTCCACCAGGCCCCACGGCGGCATGAGGCTGGCATAGAGGATGCCGTGGAGCAGTGCCAGGGCCAGGATGGACGCAAGCAGCCATCTGCCTTGTTTCTCTGCCATCAGGGACGGTCCCGTGTCGCACCTTGCGGCGGCTCGTCGCGCGGGGAGGACCCGGCGGGCGGCGTATGCCCCATCTGGCGGGTGTGGTACAGCACTTCTTCCTGCAGTTTGCGATTCATGCTCACCGAATCCGCGATCAGCCCGATGAGGCCGATCTGGAACCCAACGATGGTGAGCACCGCCGCGAGGATCAGCGACTGCACCTTGCCCGCGCCGTTGCCCTGGACGAAGAACCAGAGGAAGCGCAACCCCAGCAGCACGCCGCCTGCGATCAACGCCGCGCCTGCGCGCATGAACACGCGTAACGGCCGGTACATGGTATAGAAGCGCAGGATGGTGACCGCCTGCAGCATCAGGAACGAGGGCATGCTGCGGATCAGGCGTGACTGCCGCGTCTGCGGATTGGTCCGGACAGGCACGTACTGCACCTTCATCCGCCGCGCGCCGGCCTGGATCAGCATCTCCAGCGTGTACGTGTACTCGCTCAGCACGGTCAACCGCAGCGCGGCCTCACGGCTGAACGCGCGAAAACCGCTGGTGGCGTCCGGGATGGGAAAGCCCGCCGCATGCTGCACCACCCAGCTCCCGAAGCGCTGCAGCGCGCGCTTGAGCGGCGAAAACTCCGCAAGCGCGGCCACGCCCCGGTCGCCCACCACGATGTCGGCCTCGCCCGCCAGGATCGGCGCAACCAGCAGCCCGACGTCCTGCCCGGCGTACTGGTTGTCGCCGTCGGTGTTGACGATGATATCTGCACCCGCGGCGAGCGCGGCCTCGATGCCGGTCTGGAACGCGGCCGCCAGCCCGCGGTTGTGGCGATGCTGCACGATGTGGTGCACGCCCAACTGCTGCGCGATCTCGACCGTGCGGTCGCTGCTGCCGTCGTCGACGATCAGCGTCTCGATCACGTCGATCCCGGGCAGCGCCGAAGGCAGATCCGCCACGGTGATCGGCAGGGTCTGTTCTTCGTTATAGCAGGGGATCTGGATGATGAGCTTCACGCGTCTATCCCGGCAGAATTGGCGGAGGCGCAGCAGGCGGACGCGCAGGATCGCCTCCCCGGCGCAAGCGCGCGGTTCGTCGGTTCGTCGCCGCGGCTGTCGTCACAGGGCGATTATAGCATACGGCGGAAGCGGCAGGTCAACTCACGTCTGTTGGCTGATCGGCAGCTCCACCGCAATGGGCTCGGGCGCGCGGTTGGCGAAGGTCAGCACTGTCTGCCCATCCTCGTCCTCGCCCACGCTCACCAGGACCGTGTCGCCGTCTTTGAACTCGCCGGACAGCAGCCGCTTGGCCAGCGGATTCTCCACGTGGCGCTCCAACGTGCGCCGCACCGGCCGGGCGCCGAACTGCGGGTCGTACCCCTCCTGCGCCAACCAGTCCCGCGCAGGCTCGGTCAACTCGATCCTCAGGCCATGCTCGGCCAGCCGCCCGCTGATTTCCTTCATCTGCAGGTCGACGATGGCCTTCACGTGCTCCTGCGTCAGGCTGTGGAAGATGATCACTTCGTCGATCCGGTTCAGGAACTCCGGCCTGAACGTCTTCTTCAGGTCGCGATCGATGTTCTCTCGCAGCTGGCGCTCCTGTGCGCTCAGCGACTCCTGCTTCAGGAAGCCCAGCGTGCCGCCCGAGCGCACGAAGGCCGTGCCGATGTTCGAGGTCATGATGATGACCGTGTTGCGGAAGTCGACCAGGTGACCCTGGCCGTCCGTCAGCCGGCCGTCCTCCAGGATCTGCAGCAGCGCGTTCCACACCTCCGGGTTAGCCTTCTCGATCTCATCGAACAGGATGACCCGGTACGGGCGCCGGCGCACCGCTTCGGTGAGCTGGCCGCCCTCCTCGTAGCCGACGTAACCGGGCGGGGCGCCGAAGAGCCGGCTGACGGTGTGGCGCTCCTGGTACTCGCTCATGTCGATGCGCACCAGGGCATCTTCGTCGTCGAACAGGTACTCGGCCAGCGCCTTCGCCAGCTCGGTCTTGCCCACGCCGCTGGAGCCGAGGAAGATGAAGCTGCCGATGGGCCGCTTCGGGTTCTTCAGGCCGCTGCGCGTCCGGCGCAGCGCGTCCGAGACGGCCTGGATGGCCTCTTCCTGGCCGACCACGCGCTTGTGCAACTCCTCCTCCATCCGGAGCAGTTTGACGTTCTCGCCCTCCAGCATCGTGTTGATCGGGATGCCCGTCCAGCGCGCGACGACCTGGGCGATGTCCGATGCCTCGACGACCTCGTCCAGGCCGGTGGATGCCTGCCAGCCGGTGTATTCCGTCTCGTACTGCGCGGCCAGCTTCAGGCGCTCGCTCTTCAGTTCGGCCGCAAGGGCAAAATCGTTGGAGGCGTAGGCCGCGTCCTCCTCGGCCTTCATTGCGGCCAGCTTCTTCTTCGTGGCCTTGAGCGGCAGCGGCATGGTGAAGAGCGACACGCGCAACCCTGCGCCGGCCTCGTCCATCAGGTCGATCGCCTTGTCGGGCAGTCGGCGGTCGGTGACGTAGCGCTGTGACAGCTTCGTCGCGGCGATCAACGCGTCGTCCGTGTAGCTCACCTGGTGATGCTTCTCGTACCGGTCGCGCACCCCGCGCAGGATCTCGATCGCGTCCTCCACAGACGGTTCGTCCACGTAGATCGGGGCAAAACGCCGCTCCAGCGCGCTATCCTTCTCGATGTGCTGCCGGTATTCGTCCAGCGTGGTCGCACCGATGCAGCGCAGCTCACCGCGCGCCAGCGCGGGCTTGAGCATGTCGCTGGCATCCACCGCGCCCTGCGCCGCGCCGGCCCCAACCACGGTGTGGAGCTCGTCGATGAAGAGGATCACTTCGCCCTCTGCCCGCTGAACGTCTTCGATCGTGGTCTTGAGGCGCTCCTCGAACTCGCCGCGGAAGCGGGTGCCCGCGATCATTGCGCCGAGATCGAGGCTCATCAGTCGCTTGCCCACCAGGCTCTCGGGCACGTCCTCTGCCACGATTTTCTGTGCCAGCCCTTCGACGATGGCCGTCTTGCCTACGCCGGCCTCGCCGATGAGCACGGGGTTGTTCTTCGTGCGCCGGCTCAGCACCTGGATCACGCGCAGGATCTCCGCATCGCGGCCGATCACCGGGTCCAGCTTGCCCTCGCGGGCAGCGGCCGTGAGATCGCGCGCGTACTTTTCGAGCGTCCGATAGTGGCTCTCGGCCTGCGGGGTGCTCGACTTCTGGCCGCCCCGGCCCTCCTCGATGGCCTTGAGCACGCTATCGCGCGTGATGCGCGCCTCGCGCAGCAAGCCGGCCGAGAACCCGCCGCGCTCGCTCAGCGTGCCGAGGAGCAGGTGCTCGGTCGAGATGTACTCGTCCTGCAGCAGCCGCGCCTCTTCGGTGGCCTGCTCGATGACGCGCTTCAGACGCGGGGTGATGAAGACCTGTGCGACGTTCTGGGGGAATGCCGCGGGACCAGCAGTGCGCGGCGTGCGCTGCAGGTTCTCGGTCAGCTTTTCCTTCATGAGGTCGATGGGCGCGCCGCCGCGCTCCAATATCTCGCATACCAGTCCCTTCGGCTGCTCCAGCAGCGCCAGGAACAGGTGCTCGACGTCGACCTGGCTGTGGCCATATCGTTGCATCATCTCGTAGGCGCGCATCGCCGCGTCCTGTGCGCGCTCGGTAAATCGATCGAATCGCATCTGTATCCCTCACCGGCAGCCGCAGTGGCATCCCAGAAAAAACAACCCGTAGCGCCGAAAGACGCCGTCAGCAGCGGCGTGGGTCGTTACGGGTTGCCGGTATGCGCCTTGCTGCCTTCATCCTTTTTCGCCAGGCAGCATATCATATACGTGTTAGGAGGTGCGTATCAACCTCTCCCAAATGGCGAAACTCTAATGAAACACAAACACTAGTAGCGCAGCACTGCGGCAATCTGGCCGATCTCGTTCAGTCGTGCACCGGGCTCCAGCGCCGAGACCTTGATCCCCGCGTCGATCGCGTGATGCACGGCCAGATTGATGATGTCGTTGGATCCGACGAGCCTGCCGCCGCAGTAAGGACACGCCTCCCCACTTTCGACCACCAGCGCACGGCAATGCGAGCACTGCTGACCCGGCTGTCGTAGCGACGAATCGAGCAGCAGCTGGTGGACCCTGCCCTGCTGGAGTGCCAGGAGCGTGTCCGCGAGGCCGATGGCCCCTGCGCCGCCCTTGTGCGCCAGGGTGATCACTTCCTCCAGCAGTTCCGCTTCCTGGCGCTTGTGGGCCTGCTGTGCCACCTCGTACGCACGTTCCCACGCCTCCGCGGGGGACGTGTTAACATTCAGATTGACCTGGCCGGCCACCTTGTCGGCCAGCGGGCGCGGCATCAGGGACCGAAACTCGGCCAGGTTCTCCTCCGTGCCCGAGAGGACGGCCTGCTGGACCTTGTGCTGCGCCAGATAATCGACCGCCCATTCCGCTGCGTCCTTCAGGTTATGGCGCGCCTCCTGATCCTCCGAGCGCTGCAGCTTCTGGGATGACCAGCCACCCTGCTTGTGGCGCTTCACCTCCGTGCCGAGCGTGCCGGCCGTGTCGGACAGGGCGCCCAGCCGATAGGTGAGGATGCGCGCGCCCTCGCGATCGACCATGACCACGGCGAACGACGCATAATTGTCCCAGAGATCGCTCAGCGGCTTGACGTAAGGCCGGCGGCCCACGAAGACGGCATCCGTCACGGGCGCCAGGAGCGGATACGGGCGCCAGAATTTCACCGCCTGGCAGCTGAAGCAGGCGACCGATCGACCCTGGCGGTCAAACTCGTGTTCGAAGAAGCGTTCGATTCGCTCGATGTCAGGCGTGGCTGCACCCTGTTCGGCAGCCTGTGCCAGCAACTGCCGCAGCGCGAGCTTGTGCTCGTCGGTCGTTCGGGCGTGCCGGTCCAGGTTCAGATAGAGGCTCAGGACCGGTGCATCCTCACTGACCAATTCTGCCAGTTCCTGGAGATCGTGCTCTTGCATCATGGTTGACGCTCCTCTGAGTGCTGCGATATGGTGCCGGCGCCGCTCACCGGGGACAGTGATGCGGCGTCGGGTAGAGTGGAGCGGTCACGCAGGTCCGCATCTGGGGGTGGACCTGCGCGCCCTCCCTACGATTGGCGCAACTCGGCCCATTTCTGTACGAGCTCCTGCTCGCCGTCGCTGAGTTGCTCGGGGATCATCACGCGCACCTTGGCGTACAAGTCGCCGCGTTCGCTGCTGCGGAGCTTGGGCATCCCCTGGCCCGCCAGCCGTATCGACCGGCCGGACTGGGTGCCGGGCTTGATCTTGAGTGCAACCGCACCGGCCAGGGTGGGCACGCGGACTTCGCCGCCCAGCAGCGCGGCGAACAGGTCGACGGGGACCTCCGTATAGAGATCGTCGCCCCGGCGCTCGAAGCGCGAATCGGGCCTTACCTTGATAAGGAGGTAGATGTCGCCACGGCTGCCGCCCCCGCGTGCCGCTGCCGGCGCCTCGCCGGCCACGCGCACGCGCGACCCCGTCTTGACGCCCGGCGGGATCTTGACCTCGAGCCTGCGGCCATCGACCTCAAGCAATCGTTGGCTGCCGTGAAAAGCCTCTTCGAGGGTTATCTCGACCTCGTGTTCGAAGTCCTGGGGGGGCGCGCTGGGAGCAGTGCGGCGGCCGCCACCGCGCGGTGCGCCGGAGGTTGGGGCGCCGCCCGCCATGCCGCCGAAGATGGCCTGGAAGAAGTCAGAGAAGCCCTGTTCGCCCCCGAACAGATCGTTCAGGTCACCGATGTTGCCATAGTCGACGCGCACGCCGCCCGGTCCGCCGCGCGGCATGCCGCCGGCCGCGTACTGCGTCCAATCGAATCCACCCGGTTGGCCGCCACCTTGCTGCCAGCGCTGGTAATTCTGGCCCAGCTCGTCGTATTTGCGGCGTTTCTCCGGATCGCTCAGAACTTCGTGCGCCTCGTTGATCTCCTTAAAACGAGACTCGGCGGCCTTGTCGCCAGGGTTCATGTCAGGGTGAAACTGGCGCGCTAGCCGCCGATAGGCTTTCTTGATTTCCTTTGCGTCCGCCGTCTTTTCAACACCAAGGATTTGATAGTAGTCTCGATACTCCATGCCTGACTCCCGGGAGCCGTTGCGGCTGAGGGTCGCAGCACGGTCAGTATAGCCCCGCGCCTGGGACCTGTCAAGCGTTTTTCGCCACGGGCGCTGACGCTCCCAATAGACACGGCTGAGCCTTCGATCCGCCCGGTGTGGCGTTTGCCGGACGGAAGACTCAGCCGCGTATCATGTCGAACGACGCGCCGTGCTGCCTAAGGAATCACGAGCGTCTGGCCGGGGTAGATGCGATCCGGATTGCTGATGTTGTTGGCATCCTGCAGTTGCTTCACGGTCAGGCCGAAGCGCCGCGCGATGGACAGCAGCGTATCGCCTCGCTGGATCACGTAGTTCTTCCCCTGCCCGGCTGCGGGAGCAGCCGCCGCACCGCCGCTGCCCGACGGCACAATCAGCTTCTGCCCGACGCTGATGGCGTCCGGATTGGACAGGTTGTTCAGCCGGACCAGCTCCTGAACCGTCGTATCGTAGCGCAGCGCAATGCGGCCGAGCGTGTCGCCCTGCTGCACGGTGTAGGTGTTGGTGCTGCCGGTCGTGGTCGAGCCCCCGGTTGTCCCAGCAGTCGTCCCGCCGGTCGTCCCGCCACTCGTGCCCGCCGCCGCGCCGCCGGCCGGAATCTGCAGCTTCTGCCCGAGCATCAGCGCATTCGGGTCGGCCAGGCTATTGAGCTGGGCAATGGCCTCAGCCGTGGTGCCGAAACGCGCCGCGATGCTGTTCAGGGTGTCGCCGGCAACCACCGTGTACGTGGAGGCCTGGCCCGAGCCGGCCGCAGCGGGCGCAGCGGGGCTGACAACTACCTGCTGAGGCGAAGGCGCGACCGGCGTGGCCACAGCTCCGCCCAGCGGGGTCGGCGCAGCGATCTGTGTGACAGCCGGACCCGCAGTGGGCGCCGCGACAGTGCCGCGTGCGGGCGTGGGCGACGTGTTGGCCGGCGCCGGGCGTTCACGATTGCAGGCGGCCAGGGACAGGGTGAGCAGGATCAATATGCCAAGGATTAGCACTAATCTGAGACGGTTGCTCATGTAGCTCCTCCGTTGCGGACCGGGCTGATAGACAATTACGTCACGTATGACGATCATACCACAGGCTATGTGTCGCGTCAATATGGCATTTACTGGTTGACTAGATCACGCCAAGCGTTTTGCCGACCTTGCGGAAGGCTTCGAGGCCCTGGTCGAGATCCTCCCGGTTATGGGCGGCCGTGTTCATCACGCGGATGCGCGCCATCCCCCGGGGGACCGTCGGAAAGCCGAGTGCGACGGCGAAGACGCCTGCGTCGAACAGCTCGCGGCTGAACTGCTTGGCGAGTCCCGCGTCTCCCAACATGATGGGGACGATCGGGGTTTCGCTGTGGCCCGTGTCGAACCCCAGCCGCTTCATCTCGTCCTTGAAGTAGGCCGCGTTCTTCCACAGCCGGGTGACCAACTCATCGGATTCCTCGAGGATCTCCACTGCGGCCAGGCACGCCGCGGTGTCGGCCGGCGTGACCGCGCTGGAGAAGAGGAACGGCCGGGCTTTCTGCCGGATGTAATCCACGATGGCCTTCTTGCCCGCGATGACGCCGCCGACCACGCCGAACGCCTTGCTCAGCGTGCCGATCTCCACATCGAAGACACCCTGCAGCCCGAAGTGATCGACGACGCCGCGGCCGCCCTTGCCCAGGACCCCCTCGCCGTGCGCGTCATCCACCATCGTCAGCACGCCGTAGCGATCCGCCACCTCGGTCAGCCGGTCCAGGGGGGCCACGTCGCCGTCCATGCTGAACACGCCGTCGGTCACCAGCAGGCCGCGGCGATAGTTGGGCAGATGTTCCCTGATCTTCGCCTCCGCATCTGCGGGGTCGCAGTGCTCGTAGACGATGATCTTGGCGCCGGTCAAGCGCGCGCCGTCGATGATCGAGGCGTGGTTCAGCCGGTCGGAGAAGATGACGTCCTCCTTGCCGACGAGCGGGGGCAGCGCGGCCTGGTTGGCCAGGAAGCCGCTCTGCACGTACAGGGCATCCTCGACACCCTTGAACCCGGCCAGCCGGCGTTCCAGCTCCAGGTGCAGCGCCTGGGTGCCGGCAATGCTGCGCACGGCCGCAGGCCCCACGCCCCAACGGTCGATCGCCGCCTTGGCGGCCTCACGCATGCGCGGATCGTTGGCAAGTCCCAGGTAGTTGTTGGTGCAGAAGTTGAGCACGCGGCGGCCGTCGACGATCATCCAGGCGTCGGCGGCAGAGTCCATGGTGCGGATGTTGATCAGGAGGTTGTTCTCGCGCAGCTGGTCGATCTCCGCGCGAACGAAATCCAACTTGTGTGGCTTGGCTTCGTCAGCGGTCATGCTTGCATCTCTCCGTTGAAGTGCGTGAGTTGAGCGGGGCAGCGGCGCCCTACGTGGCCAGTATAACACCGAGCCGCGCGCGCCGCAACGGGCGAAAGGAGGGGCCAGCAACTCCGGATGCAGACATCTTTCAGCCGCAGAGAGCGCAGAGCACCCAGGGAAAAGGGAGGAATCGCAGCCTCTGAGCACTCTCTGTGACCTCTGTGACCTCTGCGGCAAGCCTATCCGCGGTGCACAAAAAAGCCGGGGGACCCCGCTGGAGCCCCCCGGCCGTAAAACCGTTCCGAAGCGGACCTTATGCCTCGATATCGTACTGGGCGGGCCGCTTGCTGCGGCTGATGGCCCAGACCACGATGGCCAGCAGCACCAGCATGGCGATGGCCGTCGGCAGGTTGACCGTGTCCGTCGCCACGACGATGGGGGCGATGATCAGGGAGATCAGGTTGATCACCTTGATCAGCGGGTTGAGCGCGGGACCGGCCGTGTCCTTGAGCGGATCGCCGACCGTGTCGCCGACGATGCTCGCCTTGTGCGCATCCGAGCCCTTGCCGCCGAAGTGGCCTTCCTCGACCAGCTTCTTCGCGTTGTCCCACGCGCCGCCCGCGTTGGACATGAACACCGCCAGCAGCTGGCCGGACAGGATGACGCCGGCCAGGAAGCCGCCCAGCGCCTCAGCCTTCAGCAGGAAGCCGACGATGATGGGGATCAGCACGACCAGGATGCCCACGGGGAGCAGCTCGCGCTGCGCTGCCAGGGTCGAGATGCCGACGGCCTTGCGGTAGTCGGGCATGACCTTGCCCTCGCGCACGCCCGGCACGTCGAACTCCTTACGGACCACGGCCACCATGCCGTTCGCCGCACGTGAAACCGCCTTGATCAGCAGGGCGCCGAACAGGATCGGGACGCCGCCGCCGATGAGGAAGCCGACGAAGACGCGCGGGTCGGCGATATTGATGAACTTCACCAACGCGCTTTCGGAGATCTTGCCGGCTGCGAGCAGGTCGTTCTGGACCAGGCTGATGTCGGTGATGAACGAGCCGAACAGCGCCACGGCTGCGATGACGGCAGAGCCGATCGCCACGCCCTTGGTGATGGCCTTGGTGGTGTTGCCCACTGCGTCCAGATCGGTCATGATCTTGCGCGCGCTGGGGGGCATCTGGGCCATTTCGCCGATGCCATTCGCATTATCGGAGATCGGGCCGAAGGAATCCATGGAGACCAGGTTGCCCGCGTGGGTCAGCCACCCGATACCGATGAGCGCCACGCCGTAGATGATGTACTCCGCGCCGAGCGAGCTGTAGACCAGGACCGACACCATGATCGCGGCCGCGATGGTGATGACCGACCAGGTGCTCGACTCGTAGCCTTCCGCCAGCCCGCTGAGGATCGTGGTGGCGGGGCCGTAGCGCGTGCTCTTGGCAATTTCCTGGACCGGCGACTTGTCCGTGGCGGTGAAGTACGCGGTCAGGCGGTTCACGATCACGTTGAAGATGACGCCCGCGGAGACCATGGCCGGGGCTTGCCACCAGTTGGCCGCATCCACAGAGCGGATGTACGTGAGGCCCAGCAGGAAGGAGAAGAAGATGGTGATGACGGAGGAGACTTCGTAGGCAATCTCCATCGCGTGCCAGGCATTGCCCTTCGCGACCGTCCGCTCCCACACGGGCACGGAGAAGGTCCCGACGATCGAGCTGATGACGCCGATGGCGCGCACCAGCAGCGGGAAGACGATCCAGTAGACGTGGCCGGTCATGCGCATGAGCGCAAGGCCCAGGATCAGGGCGGAGACGATGGTGACTTCGTACGATTCGAAGATGTCGGCGGCCATACCGGCGCAATCACCGACGTTGTCGCCCACCTGGTCCGCGATGACGGCCGCATTGCGGGGATCATCCTCTTCCAGGTTCTCTTCCACCTTGCCGACAAGATCCGCGCCCACGTCAGCCGCTTTTGTAAAGATACCGCCG
>CAZMIS010000021.1:0-21487 GCA_964566325.1 uncultured Anaerolineales bacterium | reverse complement strand
GCAGCAAGGTGGCAACCAGCGCAGCCCGACACGCTGCCAAAGGGCGTCGTGCAGGCCAGAGATGGAAGCCGGATATATGTCCCTTTGGACCGTACTTCTCGCGTACGGAGTCCAGGGAAGTCCGTTTGAGCGGGAAGGCAACTTCGATGAGACGGGGTCGGTCGGTCAAGATGTGCTCCTGCGTGAAGTCATGGATTAGCGATCCGAGTCATGATTTCGGCCATTCGTCGCCTTACCTCTTCGCCATCCGGAGCAGCAGGTCTTAGCAGCAAGTAACGTCGATAATCAGCGATGGCACCGGTCACATCGCCCAGCCTATCCCGAGCATGAGCCCGGTTGACGTACAAGACGGCATTCTGTGGCTCCATTTCGATCGCCTTGTCAAAATCCTTGGTAGCTGCAAGGAAGGAGCCCTGCTTGTAATAAGCGACTCCACGTCCGCTGTAGACGTCCGAGCTTCTATAATTGAGCTCAATGGCCTTCGTAAAGTCATCAATGGCTGCAGCGGTATCGTCCAGTGCGGTACGGACGGCTCCGCGGTTATGGTAGGCGGCGGCGTAATTGGGGTTCAGGGTGATGGTCTGTGTGCAATCGCGGATGGCGTTTGCCAGGTCACCTTGCCTGCCATGAATGATGCATCGGCTGTAATAAGCGTTATCCGACTTGGGGTCCAACTCTATCGCTCGGTTGCAGTCCTGCAGGGCGCCTTCAAGATCATTCCGATCATAGCGAGCAGCGCAGCGATTATTGTAAGCGATGGCGAGTTTCGGATCGAACTCAATCGCCTTGTCAAGGTCCCGAATGGAACCTGAAAGGTCTTGCTGACGAAACAGAACGGTGCCACGATTATTGTACGCCAAGGCGAACTCGGGAGAGAGGTCTATGGCCTTCGTATAACTACTCATCGCTTCTTCCTGGCGCCTGTCTTCTTGATGGATCCAGCCCAACCACAAATAGGCTTCAGCCAGGGCCTTCGGCGCCTCGCTCGTAGGCACCAATGCTCCTATCCCTTTTTCGATAGCTTTGATGGCGTTCTCATGGGCTCCTTGAACAAAGTACGACTGGCCTATCGCAAACAACGAGAAGAAAGAGACTTGGCCTGGCAGATCGTGCGTGACAAACGACGCGTATGCGCTGGGGTCGGCGAGCTGTGTCCGTTGCGTTTCGCTGATCCGAGCTTGCGCGGCCATTGTGTTGGGGAACCTCAGATTGAGGAAGTTGACCGTAATGCGCACACCAGTATCGGATCCCCAGATCACCATGCTTGCGTTGTACCGTTTGCCCAACCTCGTCGCTTGCGCCGGGTCATCGGTGGCAATCGACATCAACGATTGGGTGACCCGGATGTTGGACGCGCCCAACTCCCGGACAGCGGCCTGCAATGCGCTTCGGATCTCAGTGTGAGCGTGCGTATCGACGATGCCTTCAGCATGATAGAACTGCGCGACGACGATCAGGGTTTCCCCTTCGCGCTCACTGGGAAACTCCCGCATGAGGCCCAGTTCCATCACTTGCCTCGAGAAGCCTCCAAGATCGGCGCCCGCCGAAATCAGGCCGAACAGCACACCGGCAAGAACGATCAAAACCGAAATGACAGTGACCGGATAAAAGATCCACGGGCTGAAGCGGAAACGCTGCCACCAGGCAGGTGGACCAGATTCTCTGTAGGAGTCAGCCGACCTCGCTTTCGGCGTGCGCGCCGTTCCGGCGTCGGAGCCTGCCGGCTCGACGAACCGGGCCTGTCGCCAAGCTTCGATCGCACTGAGAGGAATGTACCAGCAGCCCTGCCTGCGCTCGGCGCCGGACAGGGAGCCGTCCTTGCACAAGGCGCGCACAGCCTCCACCGGTAGCCCCATGCGCTCGGCTGTTTGCTTGACCGTCAGATAGCCTTCTGCCAGCGGCGACGGTGTTCCTGCAGGCGGCACTAGATCGGGTTTCGCGGCCATCATTCCTGCTCCGCTGCCATGAGAACCAGTTCGACTCCGATCAGCATGCTGCCCTTCGCCTGGGCGATCAGCCGCCGGAAGGGATCCTTCACGCGCGCGAGCCGGGGATGCGGCGTGGCGCAGTCGTAGACCACATACAGCCAGTACTTGCCGGCCGAGGTGCAGGCCCGGGCCCACTCGTTGTCGGTGATCTCGACCTGGCCAGACGTCGCGCGACCCTTCACCTCGATGGCGCGCTCTTCGCCTCCGGGCCGGTTGGATAACAGATCAAAGCCGGGATGGTCACCCAGGCCCGCGGCACGGGCCAATTCCGGCGTAGAGACGTCGCGCACGACCGCGCCGTCTGCGACTTCATGCGCCCAGGCGACCCTGACTGCGATGGCTTCAACGGCTGCGTCGAACCGCTGGCGCTCCTCGGGATCGGCTGACGGCACGACCAGGGCGTGCGCCAGCCAAGCCACGGGGCCGGAGGCGATGAGCTCCGGTTCGCGGCGCAACGCAGCCAGTGCTTCCTCACGGTGGGCCTCGACCGCCGCCTGGCGGCCCTTGAGCCGCGTCACTTCCCCCCTGGCGCGGGGATCGCCCTCCCTGGCCTTGGCGTTGTGGCGGGTACGCGCCGCGGCGAGCTCGGCCAGCTGGTAGTCGTAGCCGCAGCGCAGGAAATCCTCTCGTTCCGGCTGGGTATCCAGCAGCGCCTGGCGTTGCACGGCCACGAGGGCCCCGGCGATCTCGACGCGAGCGTAGCCCTCGGCCCGCGCCAACCGCGCCTCGGCGCCGGCCACGAACGGGATGCCGGCCGGCGGCAGCCCTTTGCCGCCGCGCAGCAGAAGCAGATGCTCCACCGCGCAGGGCCCGATCCGGCCCTCCTGATCCTGCCGCAGGGCGAAGAGGCGCGCCTCGCGTTCCTCCAGTCGCGCCAGGGCGTGCAGAGATGGGTCGGCCTGGCGCTCGACCGTCACGATTCCCAGATGAAACGTGTAGGGCGCTTCGGCGATGGGATCCGTGAAGACCGCGCCGCGCAGGGCATCTCTGGAGTGGCGGCCGGACACGTAGACGCACAGCGTATCGAAAAACGGTTCACCGGGGCGCAGAAAGATGGACCGATTGGCGGCGGACGGTGGATGGACCGTGAATCGCTCACGCTGTTCAGCGGGGTAGGACTCCAGCGCCGGCCAGAACGGATCCAGCGCGCCGGGGCGGGCTGGCTGGAGCGCGAAGGCGCCATCGAGTGGCGAGAGCGTCGAGGTCTCGGAAAGTTCGGCGGCCTGCACCGTCAGGCCGACCAGCGGCGCCGCGCGTTCGATGAAGCGCTGGACATAGCCAGGCAGCAGCCGGCGGTACGCCTCCTGGTCGATCGCCGTCTGCAGGCGGGGCAGCTCAGCCCGCACGTCGCCCCCACCGCCGTAAAGCCGCTGTTCGCGCGCTGCCAGCGCAGCTACCTGCTCCGGCATCAGCTTGCCAGTGAGCTGTGTGGCTGCCTGTTCCGCGCCTTCCTCGGTGACTGCATCCTCCAGGTAGGCGCGCAGAGAGACGCCCTCGAACAGCCGGCCGACCACGTCGAACACCTTGTCGGAGCGCAGTTCCTTGCGGATGGCTTCCAGCTTCTCGAGCAGGACCTTCATCACCCGGCCTTCGCGCGTCTTGCCGGCCACCAGGTTGATGATCACCACCGGGTCGTGGCGCTGCCCGTAGCGGTGGATGCGGCCCATCCGCTGCTCCAGCCGGGCGGGGTTCCAGGGGATGTCGTAGTTGACCATCAGCCAGCAGAACTGGAGGTTGATGCCTTCGCCGGCGGCGTCGGTCGCCACCAGGAAACGGGCGCCGCCGGCGGCAGTTGGGCGCTTGAAGAACGCCACCTGTTCGTCGCGTTCGCTTAGGCCCGTCTGCGGATCCGGCTGCGTGCCCATGCCGCCGTGGATGCGCGCCACCTGGCCGGTGAAGCCAAGACCTTCCAGGCGCCGCACCAGGAAGTCGAGGGTGTCCCGATGCTCGGTGAAGATGATGACCTTCTCATCGGCGAAGCGCGGCTCCTGCAGCACCTCGCGTAGGCGGGCGAACTTGGACTCCTGCCCCAGGCCATCCACCTGCTTCGCCAGCGCCAGGAGGTGTTGCACCTCGCCCCGTTCGATCTCCAGATCGGCCAGCGAGTTCGCCACCACGCCGGCCAGCACCTGGTCCTGGTAGACCTCATTCCCTTCCTGGCCGTCTGCGGCGCTTTCCTCGTCACCGGTCATCTCGTCGAACACATCGTGCACGTCGGCCAGCTTACGCTGTTGGGCCAGCAGCTGCGCGACCGTAACCTTGCCCGAGTGGATGTCGGCGATCAGGTGCTCCAGCTTCTCCAGGCGGCGCTCGAACGAGCGCAACAGCGCATAGGTCGAACTGGCCAGCCGGCGCTGGAAGATGCTCATGGCCAGGCGGGCCGCCGAGCGGTTCATGAAACGCGCCCGATTGTAGTAGTTGCGGATGTAGGCGGTGGTCTCGTCGTACAGACGCTGCTCGCTCACTGCGCCCGCGACCAGATCGTAGCTGTGCGTGTCGGACACCCTCATTGGGTAGATGGCGCTGCCGTCCAGCCGCACCATCTCTTCCTTGATGCGGCGGATGAAGTGATGCCGCCGCGCGTCCGGGGGATAGGCGTTGAACGCGTCGAAGGTGGCCAGCGCCTCCGGCTCCAGCAGCCGCCACAGGCAGTAGTAGGGGAAGTCCTTGCCCATGTGAGGCGTCGCCGTCAGCAGCATCAGGTGCTGGGTCGCCCAGCCCAACTGCCAGCGCGGGTCATCCTCCCCCAGGACGCCGGCCAGCGCCTCGGCCAGCCGATAGCGCTCGGTCTTGCGCACGCGGAAGTCCGGCTCCCGGTCGGCCGACAGCTTGTGGGCCTCGTCGAAGATGGCCAGCGCATAGGGCTCAACGCCGGCTTCCTGGAGCCGCGCAAACATGCGCTCCCCGGCCAGGGTGTCCACGCTGACGATCAGGAGATCGCTCTCGGGACCCACGAACGGATTCGTGTTCTGCGCTTCGCTGCCGCTCACCACCCGGAAGGGGAGGCTGAACAGCGCGTGCATCTCCCGTTCCCAGTTGCTCACCAGGCCGGCAGGCGGCACGATGAGCACGCGGCGGATCAGGCGGCGGGACAGCATCTCGCGAATGTACAGGCCTGCCATGATGGTCTTGCCCGCGCCTGCATCGTCGGCCAGCATGAACCGCAGGCGTGGCTGCGCCAGCATGTGCTCGTAGACCGCGATCCGCTGGTGGGGCAACGGGTCCACCAAAGCCGTCTCCGCAGCAAACGTGGGGTTGAGGAGGTGCCCAAACGACAGGCGTTCGGCTTCAGCAACGATCTGGACAACCTGAGGGTCGGCGGCGAAGTCCATGATCGGGGGAGTGCCGGACTCTGTGTGGTACGCCGGACCGGCCTCATGCACTGCGTTCGGCCCGGTAGAAGCGTCTGCGATCGACGCGAAGCCGAGCGCCTCAACCTTGGCAATCTTGCGCCAGGCCTTCGCAGAGGGCCGCGCGGCGCCGTTCTCCCAGCGGTTGACAGTGACGTAGGAGACGCCAAGGTGCTCAGCCAGATTGGCCTGGGTCAGGCCGTGCGTCTGGCGGAGCTGCTTGATGCGGCTGGAGAAGTCAGCAGGAACAGAGTCGCGCACAGATGGACCTCAAGACGCACCGGCAGACTCCTGAGACCCTGCCGGGAATCACCTACATCGGTTGTTGGTCCGTGATATGTCGGGCGGTCAGTGCCAGAAGGCCGCCGGAGATCTGCCTCAGAGTATCGGCTAACGGAGTCGGTAAGCCAGGCTTCGGAAACCTGAGTAGCCTCGATGATGATGCTCCTGACTTCGGCCGGCTGGCCCGACCCGTCCGGGCGTGCTGAATATCAATGCTACTTGCCGGACCGAGTATAGCATAGTGCTGCATTGTGCGGCAAGGCGCGGTGTCGGACGAGCCCGCTTTGCTGAGGTGCTGACGAATATCATGGCCGTTGTCCGCGGGATGAGGTAATGTGGGTAAGTTGATGTGCGGAATTGGTGGGGTCGTGCCAGCGGGAAGCTGCAGCTCAGCGTTGCTACACCATTGAAGGATGCGGCAGGGCATGTGGGATGTACTTAAGGGCGCGCTGACGCGCCATATGCTGATACTGTTTCTGGGTTTGGCCCTGGTACCTTTGTTGATCGTCGGCGTGGTCTCAGGCGTTCTGCGTGTACAAAATCAGGATCGCACGGTGCAGGCGCTGGAGGCAGAGCTACGTGAGAAGGCATCCGGGCAGATCCTGGCGCAGGCCCGCCACCAGGCTGATCTTCTGGAGCGGGCGCTGCTCCATCGCACGGCCGTTGCGGTGCTGCTTGCTGAGCACGGCCAACGGCTCCTGGAGACCGGCAGCACCGCCCAGGGGCTGGGGCTTCAGGAGGATGCACCGGCTGCTGTGGCCATGTCCTGGAGCGTGGCGCAGGACCGCGCGGTGCGCGCAGCTTTCGTGCTGCTGCCCGACCACGCTGAATGGATCGTTCCGTCCATCTCTGGCCAGATAGATCATCGGCAACTCTTCTCTGATTGGGATCCGGCGAGTCCACCGGCCTCAGGCGAGCCGGCCGATGTCGCCTGGCGCATCACCTATACGGGTCAGGGAGCCGTTCTGGTTCTGGCCGCGCCCGTATGGTCCGGGAACCGCGCGGTCGGCATCGCCGGACTCGAGTTGTGGCTGGACCGCGTGATCGATGAAGCACCCCGGGATGGCCTGGTGGGGCGCTCGTCGCTGCTACTCGTCTCTTCGGATGCGCGATTTGCTGCGCTGCAGAGTTGGAGTCACGATTCGTTCCGATGGAGCCGACTGCCGCCCCTGGCCTTCAGGGCCGGACGTTTTCTCAGTGAGTTCTTGCCGGACGACGCCGCGACGGCGTTGGTCGCCGCCAATTATGAGGGCCGTCTGGCGCAACGCGAGCCCCTCGTTTTGCCCGTCGATCTCGAGGATCAGTCAGCGTACATGGCTTTTCAGACCGTGGGCGGAACGCCTCTCTCCGTCGCACTGGTCTTGCCGCTTGCCGAGGTGTGGAGCCTGGCGGAATACTATGGAGCGCCGCTCCGCGTCTCGATCTTGCCCACGATCATCGAGATGGTCGTCGCCCTGCTTACCTTCCTGGTCGCGGTCAGCCTGGGCGCGTTCTTCACGCTGCGCCAGATTGCGCAGCCGATCCGCGAGCTGTCGAACGGCGCGCAGGCCATCATGGAGGGTCGCCTCTCGCATCGGGTGCCCCAAGAAGGGCCGGACGAACTGCGGGATCTGGCCCGCTCGTTCAACAGCATGGCGGAGGCGGTGGGCCAGGGGCAGGCGGAGTTGCAGGCAAGTCAGGCGCAGCTGGCGCAAGCGCTGGTAGCGCGCCAGACTCAGTTTGAGGTCATCAACGATGTGGCCTCTGTGGCCAATCATGCGCAGGATCTTAACGGCAAGCTCAGCTGTGTCCTGGGAATGGTCTGCCCGGCGGTGGTGGCCGATGACGGGGCAGTGGTGTTGGTGAAGGACGACCGGAGCGTAGTTTCTCTGGCCCAGTTGCAAGGTCCACCGTCGGGTGGCGATGGGTCTCCGTTGGCCGTCAGGGCGGAAGCCCTGGTGCGAGATGCGTTGGCGCATGATCGTGTGCACCAGGCGCCGGTGCCGGCGGTGGCAGATGGCGATCCGAGCGGTTGGTGCGTTGCCGTCCCGGTCAGGCTGCGAGGGCCCGACACAGGGGCCATTGTACTCGAGCGCCGCGCGCCAGCAGGTTTCGATGCCGACAGCCTGTCATTCCTGGAAGCACTGGCGACGCACGTGACGGTGCTGGTGGAGAACGCTAATCTGCAGAACGAACTGCGGTATGTGGTTCTCTGGGAAGAGCGCCGACGTCTGGCGCGTGAGTTGCATGACTCTGTGACACAGACGGTCTTCACGCTGTCGCTGGCCGCCGAGGGTCTGCGGGCCGGACTTCCGGAGCCACGTCCTGAGGTGCGCGAAGCGTTGGACTTTCTGGTGGCGCAGGCCGAGCGCGCGCGTCAGGAGATGCGCGGGCTCATCAACGAATTGCGCCCGATCGACCTGGGCAGTGAGACCCTGGCTCAGGCCATTCGTGTGCATGCATCGAGTCTTCAGCGCGCCACGGGGCTCAAAGTCAAACCGGTTATCGAGGGCGATATCGGCCGTCTCTCACCCCACGTGCAGCACAACATGAACCGGGTGCTGCAGGAGGCGCTCAGCAACGTGATGCGACACGCAAGGGCCCACAACGTTGCGATCTGTCTGTCGGTGGACGGGGACATTGCCGAGTTGCGAGTGTCCGACGATGGCCAGGGTTTTGCTGCGCCTGTTGAGGGCGCCGAACACATGGGATCTTTGGGACTCATCAGCATGCGCGAGCGCGCCGAGGCGATGGGTGGAGCCCTGAGCGTAGCATCGTCGCTGGGCGCCGGAACCACCGTCATTGTGCGGGTGCCTATCCAGCCACGTGAAGAGGAGAGCAACCTTGAGTAGCACGTCGATTCGTGTCCTTCTGGTGGATGATCACGAGTTGATTCGCCAGGGCCTGATTATTTTCTTGAAGACCGCCGCGGGCATGACCGTTGTGGGAGAGGCTGGGGACGGCTGTGAGGCGATGGAGCTGGTGCAGCGGTTGCGCCCCGACGTCGTCCTGATGGACCTCGTCATGCCCGGCATGGACGGCATCGCGGCTACGCGTTTGCTCAAAACCGAACACCCCGAGGTCGAGGTGCTTGCGTTGACGAGCTACATCGACGAAGAGAAGGTCCTGGACGCGCTGAGCGCGGGTGCGGCCGGCTACGTGATGAAGGATGTCAGTCCGGCCGAACTGGTGCGCGCGATTCGTGCGGCTGCTGCGGGGCAGGTGTACCTGTCCCCGGCCGCAGCCGCGTACCTGGCCAATCACGTGCGGCCGCGGCGCGAACCGGAACCATCTCCGGACGCGCTGACCTGCCGCGAGTTGGAGGTTCTCCGACTGCTCGCCCGTGGACTCAGCAACCAGGCCATCGCGGAGGACCTGCACATCAGTCCGAAGACCGTGAAAGCGCACGTCGGCACGATCCTGCAGAAGCTGCACCTCGAAAACCGCACGGAGGCTGCGGTCTACGCCCTGCGCATGCATCTCGTTCAGCCGGAATGAAGTCGCGCGGTTCCCCGGCCGCGCTGCACTAGGTCCAAAGTCGTACGCCTCAAGGCGCCTGCAGACTGGCCCAAGGTCCCGCTTCAATTAGTGCCGCCGCCCGATGACGCGGCGTCGCCTCGGCGCGAGAATGATCTGCACAGAAGGCGCGCCATGCGCTGCCTGCGTCAGCCCCTTTTTCGCGGAGGTCGCTCAGAGATGAACGAATCGCAGGTGCCAGGAGCAGCGGAGGCCAGGCCCACCGGACGCAAGCGCAGGAGGATTGCCTGGTTGGCCGTCGCTCTCGGCGTGATGGTGTTGGTCAACGTGCTCGGCGTGGCGTATGCCGCCATGGACAACTACACGCGCAAGACCCCCCAGTTCTGCTCCACGTGCCACAACATGGAATCGCACGTCGAATCCTACTTGACGAGCAACCACATGGACCGGGTCCATCAACTCGCAGGCGTAGGGTGTAAGGACTGCCATTCCGATTATACGCTGGTCGATGAGGCTAAGTCGGTGGTGCAGTACATCTCCGGCAACTACGAGCGGGTCTGGAGCCGGCGCAAGATCCAAGACGATATGTGCCTGCAGTGTCATGTCAGCATGGAATACCACGCTGACAGGACTGACTACCTCACTCGGAACCCGCACCTGAGCCACTGGCCCGACCTGCGCTGCAACGCCTGCCATCTGTCGCACGACAATCAGGTGGATTACTGCTCGCGTTGCCACGAAAACGGCGGCCAGCGGATGACCGAAGGTGAAATCATACCGCGGGCAAGCAACCCATGGGCAGATCCAAACAGGACTCGCCCCACTGTTCAGTAAATGCAAACCAAAGGAGCATCTGACATGTCAAAGGATCAAGGTCTCAATCGTCGCGACTTTCTGCGCCTGGCCGGCGTCAGCGCCATCGGGGCTGCCGCTGTGGGAGGGTTGGCAGGCTGTAGTTCCTCCGCATCTGAAGGTGTGACGCCCGGTGGCGAGATCAAGTTCAGCAAGGAAGCGGACGCCCTGATCGTCGGCACGGGTGGCGCCGGACTCTGGGCCGCCTACGAGTTGTGCAAGGCGGGCATCAAACCGGTCATCCTCGAGAAACAGCCATCCTGGGGTGGTGACACGATCCTGGCCTGTGGCGTCCTGCCGGTCACCGGGACGAAGGTGCAGGCGCAGCAAGGCATCAAGGCCGCGACTCCGGCCGAGTTGTGGGAGAAGAACAAGGAGACGTACAGCAAGCGGTATGCTGTGCCCGAACTGATGAAGGTGGTGTTGGAATACAGTGCGCGCTGTGTCGACATCTGGAGCGAGGAATTCGGTGTGGAGTGGATGCAGATGGATCCGGCAGCCTACACCAACTTCTTCCACATCGCGGCGCCGGGCATGCAGAATGACCATAAGCTTCTCGAACCGCTGGTGAAGTTCGCCAAGGACAACGGCGCGGAGTTCCTGTTTGAGACCAAGGCCCTGAGCCTGATCGTGAACCAGGACAACGCGGTCATGGGTGTTCGTGTGCAGGACCAGGTCACCGGCAAGTTCCAGGACATTCGCGCGAAGAAAGTCCTCATCGCGACCGGCGACTGGGTGTCGAACCAGGAGATGGTTGCCAAGTATCTGCCGAAATGGGAGGGCCTGCCCATGACGACCTATACCAGCATGGGCGATGGGGTCCAGATGGGGACCGCGGTCGGCGCAAACGTGGTGCGCATGGAAGACGCCTCGAATCTGATGTCGCACTTCGCGCCCACGGTTGTCTGGGGCTACTATGACACCATCATCCATGTGTCGCCCGAGGGCAAGCGCCTGGGCAACGAGAACAATATTCATGCAGCGGGCGACATGGCCAATGAAACAGGGTTCCTCTACTGGTGGACCATCTGCGACGACACACTGGTCAACGGCGTGCACGCTGAGACCTTCCGCACGCGCGAGAAGGCTGGCGGCGTGGTCAAGGCCGAGACGCTCGAGGAGCTTGCCGCCAAGACCCGCATCCCGTTCGAGCAGCTCAAGGCAACCATGGACAAGTACAACGCGGATGCCGAGGCGGGGACGGACACCGAGTTCAAGAAGACGACTGCGTTCAGGCCGATTAAGGCACCCTTCTACGCCGTGCCGAGCACCGTCGTACGTTACAAGACGAACGGCGGACTGGACATCAACGCCAACTGCGAGGTGATGGATCGGGGCAAGACGCCGATCGCTAATCTCTACGCAGCGGGCGCATGCCAGGGCCAGACCACACCGAACGTAAACGACGTCTGCGCCATCGGCATGCATGCCGGCCAGCAGATGGCGGCAGCGCTTAAGAAGGCCTGATTCGAGCATCGCAGAGTCTTCAGCTTTCGCGGGTGACGAGAGTTGAAGATGGGTTGGTGGTAGAAATGGGGTTGTCCGGAAAGCATCGGGCAGCCCCATTTTGCGCGAGGTGGAAGGGACTCGCTGGGCGTTGATTGGGGTTGGTGAACCATGGCTGAAGGGAGCAGCCGCAAAGGGCTAGGCGCGGTATGCTGACGGGGCGTCGTGGTGCGCTGGCTGCAGCAGGTGGTCATCTGCGTGGGCGACGATGAGCGCATCGAAGTGGTGGCGGAGCCGCAGTTCTACCGCGACGAGGACGGCCGGCCCTCCAGGTGAGATAGCAGGCCCAGGATCACCGTCCGTTGCGCCTACTGGCCCCGGAGCCTCGGATCGAGGATGTCACGTAGGGCATCGCCGAGGAAGTTGAAGCCGAACACTGCGAGGGTGATTGCCATCCCCGGAAAGACTGCCAGCCAAGGCGCGTCGTACATGTACTGCTGTGTTGTGCCGCTGAGCATCGATCCCCACGAGGGGGCCGGTGCCGGCGTCCCTAACCCGAGGAAACTCAAGGACGCCTCCGAGAGAATTGCGCTGCCCAGTCCTGCAGTTGCCATGATGATGTATGGCGCCAGGCAGTTCGGCAGGATGTGCCGGAACATCACTCGGAGGTCCGGGCAACCTACTGCCCGCGCGGCTTCGACATAGCACATTTCGCGCACCGACAGGACGCTCGATCGCACAACCCGACATGAATTGGGCACCATCACCACCGCCAGCGCCAGGATGACGTTGCGGAGGCTCGGTCCCAGTGCCGCGACCATGGCCAGCGCCAGCACTAGCATCGGGAAGGCCATCAGGGAATCCATCACGCGCTGAATGACGAAGTCTAAACGGCCCCCGACATAGCCTCCAACTAACCCAAGCATCGCTCCTGTCGTGGTGCCCAATCCAACGGCGAGCAGGCCGACTTGAAGAGATATCCGTGCGCCGAAGATCAGGCGGCTTAAGATATCCCTCCCGAAGTCGTCGGTTCCGAGAGGGTAGTCTGGCTGAGGCCCCACCAGGAGGACCGATGAGTCGATGTCCAGTGGATCGTGGGGCGCGATGTACGGCGCGGCGATGGCGGTCAGGCCCATGGTGAGGATAATGAGCGCGCCAACTGCGCCGAGGGGCTTGCGCCTGATGGGCGCGAACAGGTTCTGCCACCAGCTGCGTTGGCGGTAGCGGGCGGCTCCCTGAAGATCGGTGGTTCGCGCCGGGTCAGCGACACGAGTTTCCATCGTACATCCTTTCGGGCTACTGGTAGCGAATCCGTGGATCGAGTACGGCGTACAGGATGTCCACCAGCAAGTTGAGAAACACGAAGAGCACCGCCATTCCGACGATGATGGCCTGTACGACCGGAAAGTCACGATGGGAGATTGCGTCCACCAGGTAGCGCCCAATCCCTGGGAGGGTGAAGATGGTTTCCATCAGGACGGTGCCGCCCAGCAGATGCCCGGTCTGCACAGCGATGATGGTCAGTACCGGCAGGAACGCGTTGCGCAGGGCATGCCTTAACATCAAGGAACGAGTGTCCAGGCCTTTTGCGAGCGCGGTGCGCATATAGTCCTGGCGGAGCACTTCCAGCATGGTCGAACGGGTCATACGGCTGACGATCGCGGCGTTGTTGTAGCCCAGCACCAACGCGGGCCAGATGAGCTGTTGGAGATTTGTGAGCGGATCATCCTTGAAATGGACGTAGCCCAAGGGGGGCATCCAGTCAAACCCCACGGTTAGAAAGAGGACAAGAAGGGTGCCGAGCCAGAAGCTCGGCAGGGCGAGGCCGCCGATGCTGACGACTCGAAAGAGATAGTCGACCCATGTGTCTTGTCGGAGGGCTGAGAGGATTCCGACCGGGAGCGCGATGAGAAGGGATATCACCAGGGACAGCAGCGCAAGCTCCGCGGACAGCGGGAGGCGCTGGCCCAGTTCCTGCAACACCGGCTGTCCACTCCACAACGATTTGCCCGCGTCGAGGCGGAGCAGACCTCCGATCCAATCGAAGTACTGGATAGGGAGGGGCTTGTTCAGTCCCAGCTGGTCCCGCAGCGTCTCGATTGCCTCGGCACTGACCAACGCCTCGGTATCGCTGCTGCCCATCAGGATCATTCTGGCAACATCGCCGGGCAGCAGGTGCATGATGGCGAAGACGATGATGGAGACACCGATGAGAACGGGGATCACTCCGCCTAGTCGCTTCGTAATATATGCCGACACCAAGCACTCCTCTCACCAACCACAGCCATGTGCGGTGGCTGCGGAGAAGCGACGCAGGCCCGGTGGTGCGTCGCCTCTCCGAATGGGGATCCCGTCATCGCCGGGTAGAAGGTCATTCAGCGCGCGGCTGATTCCCCTGATGCCTCTTCCTTGATTGCCAGGGCGATCTGGCGGATTTCCTCCTCCCCGATGGGTCGTCGATGCTCTTCGATGAAGGCCCAACAGCGGCGCAGAATCGGCTCCACCTGGGATTTGTCGACGTCTATGCCGAGTTCATCCAGCTTGTCCCACATGCTGAAAGGCCCCGTGCTTCGGGTGATGTTCCAGAACCGCCTGTTCCCCACCACGGAGGGTTCAAGGCTCCAGTGAATCAAGGGATCTACGTCGAGTTCTTGTACCACGGTGTCCGAACCGCCGCAATTGAACGCCTCACGGCCGGTCAGCGGGTAGTTCGCTGGCAGGTGGTAGCCTACTACGTCCTCGGCAAAGCGGGCGAGTTCAGTCAGTTTCGGCAGGTCGATGCCGGTCTGGATGCCGTAAAGTGCCTCGAGCGCGACGGCGACGTGTGCCAGGTCTGCCTGACCCGTGGCCGAGCAGTAACCATTTACGGCTACTTCCACGCCCTCGGCGCCGGCCAGTACACCTGCCAGCGAGTTGGCCGCGGCCAGGCCAAATCCGTTGTGTGCGTGCACGAGTGCTACGCAATTGGGGGCGTAGTGCTTCACCGTGCGGACCAGAAACGCGAACACTTCCGGTCCGCAGCCGCTCGGTCCGTCGGCGAGCAGGATCCCGGAGGCGCCTTCGCGCCCCACGGTCGTGGCATAGTCGCGAACGTATTCCTCGCTGGCGTAATTCAGCTGGTTGATCGCACAGAATGCCTGAATGCCCAGTTCTCTGCAGCGCCTGATCAGCCGCAGCACCCGGTCCGTCTGTTCTTCCTGGCTGCGCGGGACCGCCTGCTTGCGCCAGTCCTTGCCTTCCCAGGCTGATTGGAATGCTCCGCCGATTCGCAAGGGTGCTGCGCCAGCCGCGGGCGCGCCACCGAACTGAACAATCTCGCATCCAGCCCTGGCTGCCAGTTCGACGTCCGCGGGAGACCGCGCGCCGGTGAAAGCGACCTTGCACTCGGGATTGACCGTCTTGACTGCCGCTACTTCGGCTCGAATCGATTCCTCAGTATGCCCGCGGCCGAACATCGAAAGCTGGATCTCCGGAACGCCAACGGCTGTGATATTCGCGAGCAAGCGCTTTCGGTCTTCGGGGTCGAGCACGACGCCTGGCATCTGCTCGATATTGCGCAACGTGATGTCCCGAATGGAAACCCTTGCCGGGGCGCTAGATCCGACCACCTCCTGACGTCGATTGAGGTAGCTTGTCATCCATTTCCCCTCCTCATACGAACCCGGAATCCGAAAGGAGGTGAGACTATCTCGCATGGATTGAACCTCTTCGGGCGTGAAGATCTTCGGTTTGGGCATTTCGTTGTCCTTTCGCCGAGCGGCGACTGCCGGTCGCTATTCCTTGGACAGCCACAGCTCCTGCCGCCGCTGGTTGTTGTCAGGCTCCGGGTTGAAGACCATATTGTGCACGCGGTTCGAGTGCCCGATGAACTTGGTCTTCCAATGCAGGATGGCCGTTCCGCCGTTCTGGATCGCCTTCCGCTCCATCTGATTGACGATCTTCTTGCGCTCCTCTACATCTGCGGTCGCCTGCTGCTGCGCGAAGAGCGCGTCCATTTCCGGGTCGAAAACGCCTGCAAGGTTCTCTGCATCGTTGTTCGTGAAGAAGCCGCCGAACACGAAATCCGGGTCGTTCACGAGTACGTCATATCCTTGCGAGACCAGCTCGAACTCGTGGTTGGCGTACTTGTCAGAGTACGCCGCAGTCTCCTGAGTGTCCAGCGTGGCGTCGATGCCGATCTTGGTCAGCTGATCCTTGACAAAGACAGCGCGTTTTTCGTGCGCCGCGTTCTTTCGGACAAGCATCGTGGTCCGGAAGCCATCCGGATAGCCCGCCTCTTCCATGAGCTTCTTGGCAGCCGCGACGCTTGCTGCGGGGTCCTTGCCGTAACCAGGCAGCTTCTCAATTTCGCTTTGCGGCAGTGCCCATTGCCCCGGTGGAACGAGGCTGCCAACGATACCGTCGTCGTTCAGGATCACCTTGAGCCCATCCACACGATCGATCGCCATGTTCGCCGCCTGCCGCACGCGGATGTCATCCCAGGGCTTGTGGCGGGCGTTAAATGTCATGCCGGCCGAGTTGATGCCTTGCCCGCTCTGGATAGTGACCTTGTCCCCGAATTCTTCCATCGCCTGTCGCGCAGGCTGTCCCGTGAGCTCGTCCCACATCAGGATCTGCCCGGTGCGGAAGTATGCCATGGTCGTGGTGGGATCGGGGGTGACGTAGAGTTTGATGCCGTCAAGATACGGGCGCCCTTTGACGTGGTAGTCTGGGTTCTTTTCCAACTCAAGGCTGACGCCGCGGATGTATTCCTTGAACTTGAAGGGTCCTGATCCGATCACATTCTCCTTCATGCTTCCCTTTTCCTGGAGAATGTGCTTGGGGAGCACCAGCATCCAGCCGGTCGCAAGCACCGTCAGAATCGACGGCTGCGGTCGCTTGAGGATGAAACGAGCGGTGTATTCGTCAGGCGTCTCGATGCCGTCGATCGATTCGAGGGCCGCCTTCCGCAGCACGACCACACCGCTGGGCGGCTGGCGCATCGTATCGAAGGTGTACTTGACGTCTGCCGCGGTGACCGGTTTGCCGTCGTGGAATTTGGCGCCTTGCACCAGCTTGAAGGTCAGCATCTTGTAGTCTGGCGAGAACTCCCACGATTCCGCCAGGTCGCCGATGATTCGTCTTGGGTCGAAGGGATCGGCCATCACCAGGCTGTTGTAGCATGGCGCTACGGCGTTTATGACCCAGGATGTCGTGTTGGAGAGAGGATCAAAGTTCGGCGGATCGCTGTTCATGTTGGCGGTGAGGATGCCTCCATACTGAGGCTGCAGAACAGCTGGCGCAGAGCCGCCCGTGGCTTCCGCCGCCGGCACGGCGGCCGTCGGCGCCACGACGGATGCACCCCGCGGCGTGCACGCAGCCAGCAGTGTTCCCCCGCCGATCAGCGACGTGTACTGAAGGAACTGACGACGACTGATTGTTTTGGATCGCATGTGTTGCCTCCTGATTTCAAGCTAAGAGTGTCTGTCAGACGAACGGGCAGCGTCACAGCTGTGCGTTGCGAAGGTGCGTCAAAGCCTCGCCGTAGGCTCGCAACAGGACGCGGTACTCTGCCTCAAAAGTCAGGATGCGCGCACCTTGCTCTTTCCAGTACAGACCTTCTTCGATGCCTGCCTGGGTTGTTGCGCAGGTGAACGAGACCTGCTTGCCCGCATCCAACGCCGTAGCAAGAATCCGCTTCTGGGTTTGGAGCACCTTTGGGTGGTTGCGATCGTTGTCGACTCCCAAGGCCAGCGACAGATCGCCTCGTCCCGTCGCGATGACATCGACCCCATCCACCTTGACGATCTCGTCAAGGCTATCGACGCCTGCCTGGTCTTCGATCGAGACACATAGGACCAGCTGGTTGCTCGCCCACTCGAAGTAGTCGGCATCCGTCATGCCTCGGAAGCGGAGCGGACGATTGGATTCGCGCCTGCCCTTGGGAGGGTAGAACATCGCGCTTGCAGCGGCGGCGGCGTAAGCGGCGCTCGAGCATTTGGGGATGGAAAGCGCCTGCGCCCCCATGTCCAGAATCTTCATGATCTCCCACGGGTCGTTTCGGCAGCGCACCCAGGGAGTGATGTCATGGGAGTACGCGCGCCCGATCATGTGCTCAAGGGTCTCGGGGTTGATGTTCCAGTGGTAAGGGTCGAACTTGACAAAGTCAAACCCCGAAGCGCCCGCGATGTCCACTTCGGCGGCGGCGGGCAATTTGATGTGTACACCGTAGGCTGCCTCGCCCGCAAGGTAGCGTTCCTTCACCCGATTGTGGACTGCGTGTCCGTCCATTGCAGGCCTCCTCAGATGGGGATCTCCAAATCAGCGATGGGGCCAAACTGCTGACCTCCATAGACGTCGGTATCTTCCAGCGAGCCGCTGATGGCAGGGCGCGGGATCGTGATCTTGAAAGCGTTGGCCGGATCGTATTCGAAGAACATCACGTGCTCGATCGGGGTCTGGTACAGGTCCGCAAACAGACGCTTGTTCAGCACGCCGGTCTTCTTGACCTGGTTGTAGGTGTCCTTGTCGGCGAAGATGATGTCGAAGGTGAGCTCAAACGGCCCGGCGTTCTTGCTTCGTATGAGTTTGGCCAGATCACGCAGGCGTGTCATATGGACCGATCCTTTGTCGAATTAAGTCCTGGGTTCAGAGATTGACAAGTTCCGTGGGGAACATCTCGCAGGGGTCGCCGGGCTCCACGACGCAGTTCATGTTGAACGTGAAGACGGGACCCCGCACCAGGTTGGTCGAGCCGTAGGGCAGCGCAATGTTGCTGACCAACCCTGTCCATTGCGGCACTGACTGGTGCAGGGTTTGATGACGTATCGTTCCCATCAAGCTGTTCGCCAGATCCTGCGTTTCGGCGGTGACCTCGATCACCAATCCGAGCTCGTGCGGCGTGGCGCTCTTTACCGGCTCGAGCCTGCCCAGCGTGCCGTCGCGACCGTAGACCCGATAGACAAGCTTCCAGCTGCCAGGCTTCGCATCCGGGAAGCTGGAGGCCACGCGCTCGCGAATGCGCTGTTCACATGCCGCGAGGTACTGGTCGATGTTCTCCACCACGACCGGATCCCGGATCCCTGCGATGGAGACGGTCTGGTATCCAATCAGCTCCGCTCCCTCCAGCTTGATGGTGTATGGGTTGGACCGGATGAAGCGACTCCCGGTGACCCTCACCGACCTGTCGTCATATTGCTCGTAGACTGAGGCGGTGAGGTCCAGCACGCCTGAGGGCTCCGTCATCCTGAAGGGATCGCCGTTTTCGTAGAGGGAGTGCGCCGCAATGCTGACCGGCGTGCAGCGGAGTTTGGGGTTGGGAGCCCGGGCCACGAACCCCGAGTCATCGATGATCGCGAACATGCAGTCGGGCGCGGGGCGGTTCTCCACCGAGGCTGCGCCGCACTCGAGGATCTTTGCCGCGTGCCATACCGGACCGTGCGCGAAGCCTTTCATGACCGGGACCGCCGCATAGATGGAGGTGTCGCTGGAGCGTCCGGCGAGGACGACGTCAGCACCTGCCTGCAGGGCATGGATGATCGGTTCGCACCCCATCATGCCGACGATGTTGAGACTGCGATCGATGATCGCCTCTGTAAGGTCGGGGGAGTTGGGCAGAGGATGGATCTTGCCTTCGGCCAGCTTACGCTTGAGGTACGCCCTGTCCTGGCTGGCGTGGATGATGCCGAGTCGGAAGTGAAGATCCTGCTCCTTCGCCACCTGCTCCAGGATTTTGCGCGTCCAGTCCAGGTTAGGGTCGGCGCCGGCGCCTCCTGCAGAGCCAATAATGAGAGGTATTCTCCTCGTGCGCGCCGCCGCCAGTATCAGCCGCAGGTCTCGCCGATAGGCGCTGGCCGAGTGGTGGCTCGTGCCCGTGGCCAAGTCAGCCGGGCCAGAATCGGTGGTTCCTGCGTCGCAGCCGATGACGTCGGGGTTCATGTCCATTCCCAGCTGCAGTGATGCCTCAGGGAAACCGCTCCCGAGCATGCCCGTTGGCGCCAGAACTCTGATCTCCTGCATGATGGTCTGCCCTCGCGAGTGATGTCGAGATCAACATTGACCTGAGAGGGATCTGCTTCTTGGGTCGTCTCAGGACTGGCAGGGTCTGGAGTATCGTGGTGTGAATGATGTACCCCACCTACGGAGAGGGTAGCAGACGCGAACCTGGAAATCAAATACCCATTTTCTATTGTTGCCATAGATGAGTTCTATGGATTGTCTGAAGCACGGAGATATGGGGGCGGGGATGACCGGGACGGTCCTGCTAGAGACTGGACTGCAGGTCTTGAACGGTCTTGAGGAAGGCCCGTGCAATGCCGCCGAGACCGCTCATCCGATGGTGGATGGCGAAGATCGGCCGCGACATGCGCGGGATGGACTGACAGGGAATGACCTTCAGTGCACCGCTTTCGAGCTCGTGTTGGATTGTGATGCGATGAAGCAGCGCGATGCCTTGGCCCGACTCCACGATCTTCTTGGCAACCTCTACGCTATCGACTTCGAATCTTGCCGGAGGAGTCTCGACTCCGGCGCTCGCGAAGATCTCCTGAATGGCTCGAAAATGGCGGGCGTGACCTCCGAGCAGGATGTGCGGCTCGCTGGCGATTTCCTGGAGACTGACATCATCACGCTGGAAGAGAGGATGAGCGGGCTGTGCGACAAAAGCGAGTTCGTCCTCGTGGACCAATTGAGTGGCGATGTCTGGATGGGACATCTGGTAGACCAATCCGATTTGAACGTCCTGGTGCAGAATCCGCTCAACGATATCCTGCGTGTGCCCGCTCCGAACCACGACGTGCACGTCCGGGTGCGCCTGGGCGAAACGCAGGAGTAGCGTCGGAAGGAGATACGTGGAGATCAGCGTGGCTGAACCGATGAAGAGACTGCCTCCTGTGGCCTCTTGCTGGTGTCGCAGCGCCGACTGCCCCTCGCTCAGGGCCTGGAGGGCGCGTTCTGCGTAAGGAAGCAGCAATCGCCCGGCATCGGTCAGGATAATTCCGCGAGGCACTCGCGTGCAGAGGGATTCACCGACTTCTCTCTCGAGACTCTTCAAGCGACTGGTGACGGTGGGCTGCGTGAGGTAGAGCTTTTCGGCAGCGCGCGTGATGCTCCCCTGGCGGGCGATCTCTACGAAGGCCTCGATTTGCCCCATTTCCATTGCAGACCCTCAGGTTGTTGCTGGCAGATCGGCAGACTGCGCCTTGCCACGTGAGCGTTGTGACGCCGCGGCCACTGCGCGGTGCCATCGCGTTCGAGAGGCGAGATGGACAGCTTGACTCGCATTATACCCCATCTGCGATCGTCTACTTCACCCTGGCGGACCAGGCAAGGCAAGGCGGTGACCGGATCGCGCGCCTACACCCACACCCCCTCATTCGCCACCCGCGCGGCCTCCACGTAGCGCAGCGGCATCGGGCTCAGCGGCGCTGGGCTGGGACTCGACCACCCGCCCGCGTCCTGCAGCCGGTCGAGCGGCGTGCCGTTGCGCGCGGCGCGCGTGGCCCAGGCGTGGCGCAGATCGTGCGCGCTCAGCCCTGCCACCCCTATCGCCGCGCCCAGCTCGCGCACGCGCGCGGTGATGGCCCGCTCGCGCATCCCGGCGCTCGTCAGCCGGCCCCCGCGCCGCGATGCGCGCAAGAGCGGCCCCGCCGGGGGCATGTCGCCCGCGGCCGCGTAGGCCTTCGCCGCGCGCCGCGCGTCGGCCGTCAGGCGGTGCGTCTGCACCTTGTCGACCTTGGACCGGTAACACTCAACGCCAGTCGAGAGAGCCTCACATCGCACGTACATCATAGAGATGCCTTCCGGGCCGTACTTAGGAGTTGACCGAGTTCACTCAGCCAGACCCAGCGAGCCTCACGGGTGAAGTGGGCGACTGGCTCATCAGTTGTACCCTGCCATGGCAATATGGCTGCATCGAGCGTCACCTTAGACGCTTGATGCATATTGACACACCCTTTCTGGCTTACACTATCAGAGTGGCGAAAGCCAGATCAGGGCGGTCGAAGTGCCGATTGACCAGGATGCCGGCGTTGTAGGCGGCGATCTTGGCGCCGATACGGGTCAACAGGCCCCAAGTGCTGTGCGCACGTGGGAACTGGAGCCCGAAGCTGTCGACCAGAGCCGCGAAGGCGGGTT
>CAZMIS010000020.1:0-22280 GCA_964566325.1 uncultured Anaerolineales bacterium | reverse complement strand
CCCTAATCCCCAATCCCCGATCCCCAATCCCCGATCCCCTAAAAATATCCCACCCTCTTCCGGTCTTCCATCGCGGCATCTGAGCGCTTGTCGTCCGCGCGTCCGCCGCGCTCCGTGATGCGCGCGGCCGCGACCTCCAGGATGATGTCGTCCAGCGAGTGGGCGGTCGACTCGACCGCGCCGGTGCACGTCATGTCGCCGATGGTGCGGAAGCGGACGACCCTGTTCACCACCTGTTCGTGCGGCAGGGGCGTGATGACGTTCGACGCGGCCAGCCACATGCCGTCGCGGTAGAGCACATCGCGGCGGTGCGAGAAGTAGAGCGACGGCACGGGGATGTCCTTGAGGCGGATGTACTGCCAGACGTCCATCTCGGTCCAGTTGCTCAGGGGGAAGACGCGGAAGCTCTCGCCCAGGTGCTTGCGGCCGTTGTAGAGCGACCACAGCTCGGGGCGCTGGTTCTTCGGGTCCCACTGGCCGAAGCGGTCGCGGTGCGAGAAGAAGCGCTCCTTCGCGCGGGCCTTCTCCTCGTCGCGGCGCGCGCCGCCCATGGCGACCTCGAACTTGAACTCGGCCAGCGCGTCCAGCAGCGTGACCGTCTGCAGCACGTTGCGGCTGGGGTTGTGGCCCTGCTCCTCCACCGCGCGGCCCCGGTCGATCGAATCCTGCACCGAGCGCACGATGATCTGGACCCCCAGCCGCTCGCCCAGCCAGTCGCGGTACACCAGCGTCTCGGGGAAGTTGTGGCCGGTGTCGATGTGCATCAGGGGGAAGGGGATCTTCGCGGGCCAGAACGCGGCGCGGGCCAGGTGGGCCATCACGATCGAGTCCTTGCCGCCCGAGAAGAGCATGACCGGGCGCTCGAACTGCGCGGCCGTCTCCCGGATAACGAAAATCGCCTCAGCCTCCAGCTGTTGCAGATGTGTGCGTAAGTAACCCGTCATATCAGATGCAGCGCCCTGTAATCTTCAATCTTCCATCTTCCATCTTCAATCCGCCTCACCGCAGCGTCATGACCAGCGTCCTGACGTTCAGGACCACGATCAGGATGCCGACCAGCAGCATGAACGGCTTTTGGGGCAGGCGCTTGGCCGCGTACGCGGCCAGGGGTGCGGCGACCGCGCCGCCGATGAGCAGGCCGAGGATGATCGTGCCGTACTTGAGGAACTCGCCGCTGCCCAGTGCGATGATGAAGGTGATCGACTGGGCGACGGTGATGAAGAACTCGGTGGCATTGACCGAGCCGACGGTGAAGCGGGGCGCGTTGCCGCGCGCCACCAGGGTCGACGTGACCACGGGACCCCATCCGCCGCCGCCGACCGCATCCATGAAGCCGCCCACGAAGCCCAGCGGGACCAGCCAATCGCGCACCTCGCGCGGGGCGAGCGCGCGGAACGCGCGGAGGATGATGATCAGGCCCATGATGGCCAGGTAGATAGCCACGTAGGGCTTGATCAGGTCACCGGGAAACTGCGTCAGCAGGTAGGCGCCGATGACGCCGCCGACCACGCCCGGGATGACCAGCCGCCTGGCCAGGTCGAAGTGGATGTTGCCCATGCGCCAGTGCGACAGGCCCGAGATGGCGGTCGTCACCACCTCGGAGGCGTGCACCGCGGCGCTGGCGAACTTCTGCGGCACGCCCAGGCTGTTGAGGATGGTGGTGGAGCTGACGCCGTAGGCCATGCCCAGGGCGCCATCGATCATCTGGGCGACGAACCCGATGATGATGAAGACCCAGATCGGGAAATCCTGGATGTTCACTGGATTCTCCTCTGCGTTATGGCGGCGGGCGGCTCAGGACCCGATACCGGTTGGCCCGGTGGGAGGATGCGGGGAGCCGCCCGTTGAGATGTCACAGGCAGGTCAGCGAGGGGTGACGTGGCGGGTGTCGACCAGGCCACGCGCCCCGCGGGCGACCTCGTGCCAATCGTAGACGGTGTGATCCGTGACGATGACCACGCAGTCGGCCTCGGCCAGCGCGGGCGCCAGCGCGGGCTCGCTCGACAGGCCGTGGCCGTTGTGGATCAGCGTCGGTATGTAGGGATCGTGATAGCGCACATCCGCGCCCTTGGTGCGCAGCAGCTCGATGATGTCGAGCGCGGGCGATTCGCGCACGTCGTCGACGTCCTTCTTGTAGGCCACGCCCAACACCAGGACGCGGCTGCCCTTCATCGGCTTGCCGGCCGCGTTGAGCGCGTCCTGCACCTTGTCCACCCAGTAGCGCGGCATCTCGCTGTTGATCTCGCCGGCCAGCTGGACGAAGCGCGCGTTGTAGTTGAGGGTCTTCAGTTTCCATGACAGGTAGTGGGGGTCGAGCGGGATGCAATGCCCGCCCACGCCGGGGCCGGGGGTGAACTTCATGAAGCCGTAGGGCTTGGTGGCCGCGGCCTCGATCACCTCCCACACGTCGATGCCCAGCTTGTCGCACATGATGGCCGCTTCGTTGACGAGCGCGATGTTGACCGCACGGAACGTGTTTTCGAGCAGCTTCACCATCTCCGCCGTCTGGGTGGACGACACCGGCACGATGCGCTGGATCGCGGCGCCGTAGAGCGCGGTGGCGACCTCCAGGCAGGCGGGCGTGGTGCCGCCGACCACCTTGGGCGTGTTTTCCACCATGTAGTCCTGGCGGCCCGGGTCGATGCGCTCGGGCGAGAACGCGAGGAAGAAGTCCTCCCCCGCAGCGAACCGCTCGACGCCCAGGCGCTCCAGCACCGCGGGCGCGGTCAGCATGGGGAGGAGCAGCTCCTCCGTCGTGCCGGGATAGGTGGTCGATTCGAGGACGATCAGCATGCCGGGGTGGATGTGCTGCGCGGCCGACTCGCCGGCCGCGATCAGGAAGCGCACATCCGGGTCGCGCGTCTTGTTCAGGGGGGTGGGCACACAGATGATGGCCGCGTCGCAGTGGGCCAGGGCCGCATAGTCGGTCGTCGCGACGATCGTTCCGGGTTGAAGGTTGGAGGGTTGAAGGTTGGAAGGTTGAAGGTTGGAAGGTTGTTGAACCGAACCTTCAACCTGTAAGCTTGAACCTTCAACCTGCAACGGGGAACCTGCAACCGTCACGCGCGCCAGCCGCTCGGAGGTGATGTCCTGCACGTACGATTCGCCGCGGTGGAGCGCGTCGACCTTGCGCGGGTCCACGTCCACGCCGATCACGGGGAATCCTCGCTCGGCGAAGGCGACTGCCAGCGGCAGCCCCACGTAGCCGAGGCCCACGACGGCCACCACGGCGCTTCGGTCCTGGATCTTCTGCAGCAGCTGTTCTTTCATCTGGCCTCTTGTCGCTACTCGGGTTCGGGAAGGTGTGCGGAGCACAGGCTCCGCGGGCCTGTCATGTGGGCATCACAGGCCCGGCACTGGGTTCCATGGCCGGTCCATTCCGGATGGGATGGACCGCGAGCGGCGTGCCTCCCGCTCGTTATTGCGCGCGTCGTCCGGAGCAAGACCGCACTGCTTCTACAAGACGGTGCGCGATGCGGCGCGACTGTGCCGGTTAAAAAAGAGGCGGCCGCCGGGCGCGATGGCCGCCGGGCAAGCCGTCCTCGGATACACAGGCGAGCAGGTCACTGATGAACCGGCACATTGGCGGTCTGGGGGAAAGAGTTGGACGTTGCGGATGCCCCCGGCCCGACTCGAACGGGCACGTCCTTATGGACACAGGCCCTCAACCTGCCGTGTATGCCAATTCCACCACGGGGGCATTTTCAAGCGCAATTATACGCCACCCGGCGTAGTTGTCAACAAATCCCCTGATTCTCCCCAGACGAGCGCATCTTAGCACCGCGGCGCGTGCTCTGTCAAGTCTTTGCGCAAATTGGGGTCTCGGTGGCATGGGCCGGATCATGAGGAATTCTTTGCCAAGGCCCACGTCCTGGCGTATACTTAATGGACACTCCCGGCAATTCGGCTCATCAAAGGTAAGCATGCGCATCCGCATCGTAACCGACTCCAGCGCCAACATCCCCGAAGAGATCCTGGCGCGGCTCGACATCGTGGAGGCGCCCGCGATCGTCACGTTCGGCGAGGAGAGCTTCATCTGGAAGCGGGACATCTCGCACGACGTGTTCTACGAGCGCCTCGCATCCGCGGAGAAGCTGCCCACAACCGCCGGGCCGTCGCCCCAGCTGTTCCTCGAGGCCTATCGCCGCGCGGCCGGCGAGGGTGCGGAGGAGATCATCGCCGTGACCGTGTCCAGCCGGGCCAGCGGGACCCACAACAGCGCGGTGGTCGCGGTCGAGCAGTCGCCCGTGCCGGTGCACGTGTGGGACGCGTGGCACATCTCGATGGCGGCCGGGTGGCAGGCCATCGCTGCGGCCGAATTGGCGCGCGAGGGGGCCTCAGTACAGGCCATCCTGGAACGGCTCGCCGCGGTGAAGGCGAATGTCTACATGGCTTTCACCCCGGCCAACCTGAAGCACATCATCGCCAGCGGCCGCGTGCCGCGGCTGCGCGGGACGATCGGTGAGCTGCTGAACATCAAGCCGGTGATGGTCACGATAGACGGTCAGCTGGAGCCAGTGGCACAGATGCGCTCGCAGCGCAGGGCGCAGGAGCACGTGATCGAGCTGATCGCGTCCGAGTTGGGCGCCGCACCGGCGCGGGTCGCCGTGGGCCACTGCAACGTGCCCCAGGAGGCCGCGGCGTTTGGCGAGCGCCTGCGGTCGCGGCTCAACGTGCGGGAGTTCGTGACGATGGACCTCGGCCTGTTGGCCGCGCTTGGGGGCCCCGGGTTGCTGGGCGTGGCGGTGCACAAGATGGAGGAAGCGTAGCATGAAGATCGTCGTGGATGCCATGGGCGGCGACCATGCTCCGGCCGTGGTGGTGGCAGGTGCGGTTGCCGAGGCGCGCGAGCGCGGGACGCACATCATCCTGGCCGGCATCGAGTCCGCCATCCGCGCCGAGCTGGCCAGGCACGGCGACACGGCCACCCTGCCGATCGAGATCGTGCACGCCTCCGAAGTGGTGGGCATGGAAGAGCACACCATGGCCGTCAAGACCAAGAAGGACTCCTCCCTCATGGTCGGCATGCGCCTGGTGAAGGAGGGGCGGGGCCAGGCGTTCGCGTCCGCGGGCAACTCGGGCGGCGTCATGGCGGCCGCGCTGTTCGGCCTCGGCCGCCTGCGCGGGGTCGAGCGGCCGGCGCTCGGCAGCATCTACCCTGCCTCGCCCGTCCCCTGCCTCGTCGTCGACATCGGCGCGAACGCGGACTGCAAGCCCGAGTACCTGGTGCAGTTCGCCATCATGGGCGCGGCGTATGCGCGGCTCATGTTCGGCATCCCGAACCCTACGGTGGGCATCGTCTCCAACGGCGAAGAGGCCGACAAGGGCAGCATGTTGATCCGCGAGACGTATCCCCTGCTCCAGGCGAGCGGCCTGAATTTCGTCGGCAACGTCGAGGGCAAGGATATCGGCCGCGGTGCGGCCAACGTTGTCGTAGCAGACGGGCTGACGGGCAATGTCATCGTCAAGCTGAGCGAGGGCCTCTTCTCCTTCCTCCTGAAGCTGCTGAAGCGGCAGTTCACCGGCGGCGTGCGCAACAAGCTGGCGTTGCTGCTCATGGCGCCGGGCCTGATCCTGGCCCTGCCGGGGCTCGCGCTGCTGTGGCCGAGCGCCAAGGCCCTGCTGCGGCGGGTCGACTGGCGGGAGGTGGGCGGCGCGCCTCTGTTGGGGGTCAACGGCATCGTGGTGATCGGCCACGGCCGGAGCGACGTGAAGGCCATTCGCAACATGATCCGCATGGCCGTGAAGAGCGCGGAACAGAACCTGGCACAAGTGATCGGCGAGGAGATCGCCGCGCGTAGCCACCCGGCTTAGCGCGACCCTGAACGGCTTCTTCGGCCTGGGCGGGCAGAGCGCCTGCCTGGTCGTGGGAAAGTATCCTTTATCGAGGTCCTGATATCATATGCGTATCACCACCAACACCAAACAGATCCAACGCCGGGCCAAACTCGGCACCTATGCCAGCCTGGGGGGCATCGCGATCCTCGCTGCCGGCATGTTTGTTTCCTTCCGGCCTCAGTTGATGTGGCTCTCACTGCTGGCGCTCGTCGCGGGCTTCGTGCTGGCACAGTACGGCAACTACAACCTGCGGCGATATGGCCGCACCCCGCGGCCGGACCAGGTCCTCGCGGAAGGCATGAAGGGCTTCGACGATCGCTACCATCTGTACGCGTGGCTGCTGCCGGCCCAGTTTGTGCTGCTCTCGCCGCAGGGCCTCTACACGTTCCTGACGCGCGATCAGACGGGCCAGATCACCAACACCGGCGCCCAGTGGCGTAGCAAGTTCAGCCTGGGCCGCGCGCTCCTGGTGTTCAGCCAGGAAGGGTTGGGCAATCCCTCACAGGAGGCGCAGGCCATGGCCGCCAAGCTGACCGACTGGGTGCGCGAGAAGTTGCCCGAGGTGACGGTGACTGCGCAGCCCATCATCGTGTTCATCGACCCGCGCGTACAGCTCCAGGTCACGGATCCTGCCGTGCCGGTGCTCGATCAGAAGGGGATGAAGAAGTGGTTGCGCGGCGCGGGCAAGGGCGAGACGATCAAGTCCGCGGATCTGCGCAAGTTAGAGGCGCTGTTCGACGAGACGGCGGCGAGCAAGCTGCAGGCGTAGCGCTATTTGGCCGGGGAGCAGATATACCATGCGGCTCGCGGGCCGACGTCGACTGCCCGCACGTCGCGGAAGACTTCTTTCATCTCGTGTTGGGCCCGCTGGATGAAGTTGAAGTAGTCGCCGCCCTCGAGCCATTCGACCAGGTCCGTCAGGGTCGCCCGGTTTTTGTTGTAGTCGTGGACGATGACAAGATGCCTGGCGGCCCTGTTCATTTCACCGTACACCCGCCTTCGCTCGGGCGCCCGCAAGCCGTGCAGCACGTGCGAAGCGATCACCACGTCGAAGCTGTTGTCCTCAAACGGCAGGCGTTCGCTGGCGCTGGCCCGGATGAACGTGATGCCTTCCCTATCCTGCTTCTGCCTGGCCACGCGCAGCATGGCCGGTGCGGCGTCGACCCCGGTGACGGCGAACCCCCGGCGGTTCAGCACGGAACACAGCGCGCCCGTCCCGCAGCCGATGTCGAGGATGTTCCGGTGGCAGGCCGGGTCCAGCTCGGCGCGCATCTTGTCGAGCACTTCGTTGAACGCGCGCTGCTGGCTGCCATAGTAGAGGCCGTAGACCGGTGCGATGCGGTCAAAGAGGCTGCGCTTGGTGCGCCGGCTGTCTTCCATCGCAGCATTATACCCCAACGCGCGCGCCTCTTAGAACCCGGGCCGCGACACGATGGTGCGCTTGGCCGGCCCCGACAGGACGTAACCCATCTGCCGTACGGTAATGGCAACATCGAGTTGGCCGAGGGTGCGCGCTGTCGCGATATCTCGAATCGCCTCCAGCGCGGCGTCCACCTCGCGGGCGCCGGCGCTCGACGGCCCGCCGGTCACATTGACCTCGAGCGTCAGGATGTCACGGGCGGCATGGTCGACCGACGCTGAGAAGTTCAGCACGCCGGGCAGGGCGAAGAGCGCCTCGTCCAGGTCGGCCATGGTAAGCGCGCCGTCTCCGATGCAGACCGCGCCGTCAGCCCGGTGCCTGACCCGTGCCAACGTCCTGAGCGCTGCACCGCAGGGGCAAGGATCCGGAACGAAGTGGCTGACATCGCCCGTGCGATAGCGGATCAACGGCATGCCCCGGCGCGTGAGGGTGGTGAAGACCACTTCGCCCGGCGTGCCTTCCGGGACGGGCACGCCTGTGATCAGATCGATCACCTCGAACAGCAGGTCGGCTTCGCGGAGGTGATAGCCGCGGCGAGCCGCGCATTCGACCCCGCCGCCCAGGCCCATCTCGGTCATGCCGTAGTGGTTGTAAACCGTGCAGCCCCAGGCAGCTTCGACCTTCCGGACGATGGCGTCGGGCACATGGTCGGTGGTCAGCAGCGCGCTCTTGAGCGTCAGCCCTGCGCCACAGGTCGCCAGCGCCAGCACCTGTGCCGGCACGCCGACCAGGCAGTCCACGTTTTCCCGGCGCATCACCGCCAGTGTCTCGGCAGGATCGCGCACCAGGCCGTGCTTCAGGGGCGTTGCTCCCAGCCGTGCCAGTGCGGCGGCCAACAGGTCGCCCACGCTGCCCGGGCGTTCGCCGGGCAGCAAGATCAACACGCGATCGCCGGGACCGGCCAGCGTCGCCATGCCGGCGCGGAAGAAGTCGGTGGTCAGTTCCTGGTCGTCGCGCGTGAAGTAGATGCGCTTGGGGCGGCCGGTCGTGCCCGTGGTATCGAGCGTGACCACTCGCTGGATATCGTCCTGGGAGACGCACAGCAATTGCAGTCCGAAGTCCCGGACGTCCTGCGATGTGGTGAAGGGCAGGGACGCGAGATCCTGGAGCGAAGACAGCTCTTGGGGCGCACCGGCGAGACGGCGGCGATAGAAAGGGCTCCGGGTCCGCGCCAGGTGCAGGGTCTCCTGCAGCCGCGCAAGCTGATGGGCAGCCAGCGCTGCGCGAAGCTGCGTGTCCGGCGCACCGATCCTGGCTGCGATCCACGGATGGAGAGGCGAGCGCGGGAAGCCGGTCGTCACGCTGGCTGCGCTCAGCGCTCGGGCGTCCGCGGGCAGGGCACGGGGGCCGGCTCCGGCCGTCTCACAGGCCAGTCCGGCACGGCAATAGGACGTTCGGGCGTGTACGGTGCTGGCCGTCTAGCCGGGTGGGCCGGCTGCCGCACGGGCACCCGGATCGGTGCGCCAACTTCCTTGCCAATCTCCATCCTGCGGATAGCTCCTTCTATGCTCCTGAACGACGTCGATGGCGCTCTCCAGCGTGACGAGCGGCGGGTTTCCCAGGTAGCGGGCCGCGCGCAGCAGTTGCATGTGCTTGACCACATTCCCTGCGTACAACTCGACGATCGCATGCACCGCGCAGTACTCGGCCCGCCAGCCGTGTTCGTGGAGGATGACCTGGCCCTGGCCTTCGGCCACGATCAGGAAGCGGTCGCGATACTGGCAGTACTGATCCAGCACCTGGCCTGCGCTGTAGGAGGCGTGCAGGCCGCACATACAGGCTGGCGAAGGCGCGGCGGCTCCGCAACGACTGCAGTGAGCCATGCGCACCAGTGAGCCTTCCCAGGTGAAAGCCGCCAGTGCCGAGCGGACTCCCGGCCCTTCCAGCGAGAGCACCTTGAATCCCATCGGCCCAGGCGGGCCGGGCCAGGTCACCCACGCGTCCATCATACAGCGACTGTGCGCGGTGCGCAGGCCGCAGGCCGGTAAAGGGCGTGCCCTGCGCGGTCGGTCAGATTGTAGGCGCAGAAAGGAATCAACCGTCCGTCGGGACTCAGCACGTGGATGCAGCAGTCGCGCAGCCGCTCCAGGTCCAACGTCCAGGCATCCTGAAACGCCATGCCGGAGATGCAGAAGGTGTGGGTGTGAGCTCGCTCCAGGAATTGATCCCATGCGCCCAGGCTCGGCTGCATGGCAGATTGCGTGGCGCCACGCGGTGTTTGGGCTGGTGCAGACCAGTGCACTGCCACGAATTCGCGGGCCCGCGCCGCACCTTCCTTCGCCACCGGAGGCGTGCTGCAGCAACTTGCCGCGTCCCGATGAGCGGTCAGGGGAAAGAGTTGGCCATCCGGCATGAGCACGAAGTTGCCGTGGAATGAGCAGAGCGCGTTCTCGCAGCCCGGCGGCCGGAAGCTCTCGGCGCGAATCGCGCCGTGCGTCTGGGCCGAGATCGCATCGATGACCTCGGGAATGGTGATCCGCTCGTCATCGGGCGGGGTTGTCTGGCCGCGGTCGTAGCGGCCGAAGTAACTGATCGGCTGGAAGTGCACGCCGCGCACGGCCGGTGCGTGGCGCAGCGCATGCGCGATGATGGCGCCGATCTCGTCGACGTTGACCCCCGGCACGAGTGTGGGCACGAGCACGACGCCGACCCCATGACTGGCGCAGTTCTCGATGGCCGCCTGCTTCTGATCCGCCAGGGCACGGCCCCGCAGGCGAACATGGATTTCGTCTCTTGTGCCGTCGAACTGCAGGAAGACGGTGGTCAGTCCCGCATCCTGAAGCCGGCGCAAGTAGTCCGGATCGCGGGCCAGGCGCAGGCCGTTGGTATTCAACTGGAAGAAAGTGAATCCCAGGGACCTGCCCAGGCGGATGATCTCAGGCAGGTCGTCTCGCAGGCACGGCTCACCGCCCGAAAGCTGCACGTTGAACGGCCCACCCGCGTCCAACACCCGCCGGTACCACCCCGCAATGGTTGCCAGGTCAGGATCAGAGGGCGCAAATCCTCCCGCATCGGCAAAGCAAACCGGGCACCCCAGGTCGCAGCGCGCAGTGACTTCCAGGAGCACAGAGCAGGTGTGCTGGCGGTGATCCGGGCAGAGACCGCAGTCATAGGGGCAGCCGCGATCCGCCGCAGTGAACGGTGCTTCAGGGTGGCTGGGGAGCTTCGGCCTGGCCCACGATGCGAAGGACGGTGCGCCGCGCCAGATCACGGTGGAAAAGCTGCCGTGCTCGGGGCAGGTCTTGCGAAGATGGACGTCGGACCCCTCTGCCACGCGCTGGGCCGGTATGCGCGCCAGGCATTCGGGACAGACGCTCTCGGTCTCCGAGAGGGTCATGCTGCCGGCGGCCGTCACCATGCCTCGCCTGCCAGGTCGAACCCGTGCTCGACCAGCAATTCCTTGGCCTTCTGGAACGTGCCCAGGACGATGGTCGCGCAGCGGCTGCCCATGTCCCTGCCACTCTCGCCGATGATGTCGTCGCAGCGGATGCCGCCGTATTGGACGCCGTATTCGCTGCGGAACCAGGTCACCAACTCGTCAGCCATGAATAGCAGCCGCGGGTCTTCCTCCTGCTCGGGGGCGCCCTTGCCCGCGTACAGCCCCAGCAGGCATGCGCCGCCTGTCAGTGCGCCGCACGTCTCACCCGTGAAGCCGATGCCGCCCGCGAGCGCGTTCATGGCCGCCACCAGGTCCGGGTTCTCCTTGCCCTGGAGCTCCATGCCCAGGATGAGGAGGATCTGGCTGCAATAGAACCCCTGCCGTCTCAACTCGTGCATTCGATCAAGCTCTTCCATTCAGCCAACGCCTCCCTTGCTGGCAACCAGCCAGAAATACCCGGGTTTCAGTGCATCGCCAGTGATGTCGCGGCCGGCGCACGCGCCGGTCCAGAGCTGCGCGGGCGGGATGCCGGCCAGGATCAGGCGGGCGGCCAGCACTTTGAGCGCCTGGGAGCGGTCCTGCCAGCTATGCAGCGCGAAGCCGAGTTCGGCCAGCATGCCCGTGACTCTCATCCTGGTCAGCGCACCGTCCAGACATGACACCGGTGGGCGACCGCCGCATCTCGATTGCTCGTCGCCGTTGCGCAGGTACAGGTCGGCCAGTAGCAGCCGCCCGCCAGGCTTGAGGGTCCGCCGGAACTCCACCAGCGCGGCGCGGGGATCGGCCATCAGCGACAGGCTGCACTCGGCAATGATAGCATCCAAGGCGCTGTCGCAGATGGGCAGCCGCTCGCCATGGCCCAGCACCAGGGGGAGCCCAGGCCTGGCTGCTCGGGCCGAACCGAGAAGGACGTCCGACGCATCCAGCCCGATCGCGGCCAGGTCGTGTTGATCGCGCAGATGCGTCACGGTGCCGCCCGCGCCGCATCCCACGTCCAGCACCCGCGCGCCGGGCGGCAATGCACAGGTCGCCAACGCTTCGTCTGTCAGCGCCAGCCCGCCAGGTCGCAGCACATCGCCCAGCGCCTCCCGCAGCGCCGGTTGTTCGTAGACGCGCGGCCACCGGTCAGGCATGTCGAGCAGCGACGCCGTGTCGGGCGACTGGCAAAGGTATGGTCCGAGAGACGCCCGGCGCAGGGCGCCCCGCCGGTGTGCGCTGGCGCGTGGGGGATGCGCACGTCCGCCCGATCCCTGCGCTCCGTCTCACTTGTCCTCCAACGTCTTCTCGACCTCCGCCATCCGGCCGAGCGCCAGGTCTTCGGGGATCCAGACGAGGCCGCACTGGGGGCACTTCAACAGGTCCACGGGGAAGGCGTTGCCCAGGTATGCGATGCTGACTTTTGCCGGCTCGAGGGGAATGTTGCACGTCGCGCAGATCCACGGCGCGGGGCCGGCCGGCAGGGTTGGCTCGTTCATTTCCGCTCCCCCTCGGCGATCTCCATGCGATGGCTGTAAGCGTTGTAGATCCGGAACGCTTCGCCCTCGGGCGCGTATTCCACCCAGTAGGTGACCGCGGTGGGCTTGAAGTAGGCCAACAGGTGGCCGCTGACGGGGTTCAGCAGCCTTTTGCCCGTGTGTTCTGCGTGTTCGATCACGCGTTGGATGTCCTCAATCAGGACCAGGCGCTCTTCCAGCCGGGCCTGCACTTCGTCCGCGATCAGGAGGCGAATCGACTCGTAAGTGGCCGGTTCTCCTGGCATATCTTCTCCCCAAATCTCCCTCAGCAGCCTGCGCTTCAGGCGCGCCCGGTTCTCGTGGCGCTGCGAGAAGCCCGGGCCCGGGCGCTCGGCGTTGGTGGATGGCTCTGCTCCGTAGATCAGGTCGAGCAGGTGCAGCGTACGCTTGCCGCGCGCTGCGAAGAAATCGCGGCACATGGCGCAGTAGGTCACATAATCGGCCTCGCTTTCGCCGATGCGCCGGCGCACGGCGGCTTCGGCCAGGGGCCGGTTGGCCAGCCACATGACGCCGCCGTAGGTGCAGCAGGCCGTCCGTTCGCGGCTCAGGGCCAGCTCTTCGATCGCGTAACCCAGCCGTCTGATCAGCGCACGCGCGCTCTCCTGGATCTGCGGCTCGTAGCGCGTTGTGCAGGGGTCGTGGACGGCGAGGGTCGCAGGTTGAAGGTTGAAGGTTGAAGTTTTGGTCTCCTGTGGCAGGCCATGGCGGTCGTAGACTTCCCAGAGCGATATGAGCTCGATCCCCGGCAGGTTGGCCTTGAATACCTGGAAGCAGCTCGAACACGCGACGATGAGCTTCGTCGCGCCCAGCGAGTCGAGTTCCGCGCGCAACTCAGCCAGGCTCTCCCCGAACAGTTCGGTGCGGCCGGCCCAATCGGCCGGGGCGCCGCAGCAGCGCAGCAGCAGTCCGACGTTGCCCAGCTTCTCGCAGAGATAGCCGTAAGCCTGCTCCACCTGGGCTGGCGCAGAGCCGGCGAGTTGGCATCCCGGGAAGAAGACTGCGTCGCTGGTTGCGGCGCCGGGCCTGTGGCGTGCAAGCGTGAACTTCGCACTGTTACTGAACGCCATATCGCGCAGTGCGAAGTCGTGCGCCGAGGGCGGCATCCGGTTGTCGGCCACCATGACCTGGCGGGCCTTCTGGATGACCGGCCCCATGCCCAAGTCCTCGGGGCACACCTCGCCGCACAGCCCGCACAAGCTGCACGAGTTGATGAACTGGTTGGACTTGCGCTCGCCCTTGACGATGGAGAGATTGTTGTAGATCTCCCGCAGGTACTTGCGCGGGTAACGGCCATACGCTCGCAGGTATTCGCAGGTCTTGACACACTCCATGCACTCGCACTGGATGCAGCGAGCGGCTTCGGCCGTGGCCTCGTCCCCCGTGTAGCCCGTTGCCGGTTCGGAGATGGGGACCGCCGGCAGCGGCGCGATGCCGGCCGTGTTCGTGTACAGCCGGGTGATGTAGCTGCCTTCATTGGCGCGCGAGGCCGTCAGCGACACCTTCTGCAGATAGCGGTCGATGGAGATCGCGGACCGCCGGCCATCAGAGATGGCGCGGATCGGCGAGCGCTCGGCCCCGCTGCGCAACATGTCACCGCCCGCGAAGACCCCATCCATGCTGGTCATGAAGGTGACCGGATCGACTGCGACCCGGCCGGCCTCGTTGACTGCCAGCCCGAACGTGGAACTGGCGGGCCAGCCCACGGCGAGGTAAAGTGCATCGCACTCGCGGCGCAGCGCCACGAGACTGTCTTCCTGTAGCCCTGCGCTCAGGCTGATCTCCGCAAAGACTGACTCGACGATGGCGAGCTCGTCGCAAAGCAGCCGGCGCGGCAGAATCGCCTCCGGGTACTCCAGCAGCCGTCCGCCGAACTCGGCGCCCGCCTCGTATACCGAGACGGCGTAGCCCTTGCGCGCAAGGTCGAAGGCTGCCGTCAGGCCGCTGAGCCCACCGCCGACCACCGCCACGGTCTTGCCCCGCCTGGGCAGCACGCGCGGCTTGTCCGGCGCGCCACCGTATTCGACGCAGGCTCGTTCCAGCGCCCTGATGGCTACGGGATCGCCAGCCTCGTTGCGCCTGCAGACGGGTTGGCACGGCGCATCGCAGATGCGGCTGATGGTGCGGGGGAAGGGGACCACCCGGGTGAGCAGCTTGAGCCCGCCTGCAAAGTCGCCTTTCGCGACCGCGGCCGCCAGTGAGCGCACATCGACGTGAACGGGGCACGCGGCAGTGCACGCCGGTGCGCACTCCTGTATGCACTGGTCTTCGAGTTGCCTGAGCTCGTCCTGCCCGATCACGGGCGCCTCCTGCGCTATTGCGCTGCATGATGAACGCTGGACCGCCTCGATCCGCCCAACAACGGGCGGATCGAGGCGGGGTTCATCCCGGCGCCACCTTGTCAGGCGACAGCGATTTCCTTAGTCTTCAAGCCAGCCAGGATCTTCTCTGGCCGTGCCGGCAGATGGGTGATGCGGACGCCGGTCGCGTCCTTGATCGCGTTGACGACCGCCACGTGCGATGCCGTCAGCGGGGCTTCGCCCACACCGGAGGCGCCGAACGGGCCATACTCGCGCGGGGACTCCACGTAGAAGATGTCGAACTTGTCCGGGATGTCGCGTGCGTAGGGCAGGCCACACGCGATCATGTTGGTATGCTTGTGGATGTCCTCGTAGTCCTCGGTGAGCGCCAGGCCGATGCCCTGGGCGATGCCGCCGTACATCTGGCCATCCACGATCAGCTTGTTGTTGATCTTGCCGGCATCGACCACCGTCGTGAAGCCTTCACAGGTCGCCTTGCCGGTCTTCATGTCCACGCCGACTTCGGCCATGAAGACGGCGTACATGTAGCAGCTGAAGGGCCGGCCCTGGCCATTCTCATCGCAGGCCTGGCCGATGGCAGCCGTCCACTTGCCGACTGCCTTGAGCGGAATGTTGTCGGCGACCATCTCGTCGTAGGTGCGGAGGGAGCCGTCCGACTTCCGCATGGACTCGATCAGGTTTTCGCAGGCGTTCTTGATCGAGTTGCCAACCACCACCTGGCTGCGGCTGCCGCCGGCAGGTCCGCTGTTCGGCGTCAGGCCCGTGTCGTTGAGCACCAGTTTGATCTGCTCCGGTTCGACCTCCAGCGCGCGCAGTGCCTCGTGTGCGGTGCCCACCGCGCCCATGTCCGCACCCTGGCCGTGATCGTGCCAGGTTGCGTAGACCGTCACGCCCTCCTTGGTGAGTTCCACCCACGCCTCGGAGCCGTCAGCCCCGTCCAGGCCCGCGCCGTAGATGCCCAGGGAGACGCCGACGCCCTTCTTCTTCTCCGGGGTTGACTCGGCCTGGGCCTTTTCCTTGGCGGCCTTGTATAGCGGCCGCAGGATGTCGAACATCTCAGGGAAGCTCATGGAATCGGGCACCTGGCCGGTGGGCGTCGTGGCGCCTGGCCGGTACACGTTCTTGTAGCGGAACTCGAGCGGGTCCATGCCGATCTTCTCGGCCAACTCGTCCATGAGGCTTTCGGACATCAGGAAGCTCTGTGGCGAGCCGTAGGCCCGGAAGGCAGAGCCCCAGGCGTGGTTCGTGGCAACGGTTCGGCCGATCCCGCGGATGCTGGGCAGATCGTAGCCTGCGCCCATGTACTGCGCGCCCCGCAGCGTGAGCAGGTCGCCGAACTCGGAGTAGGGTCCGTGATCGACGCTCCAATCGGTCTCCATGGCGAGCAGCTTGCCGTCCTTGTCGGCCGCCATCTTGCCATGCATCCAGAAGGGCGAGCGCTTGCCCGTGTAGGCGATGAACTGCTGGTAGTCGTACTCCAGGTAGACGGGCCGGCCCGTGGCCATGCAGGCCGCGCCGACGAGCGCTTCCATCGTCGGGCTGAACTTGTAGCCGAAGGTGCCGCCGGCAGGATTCTGGATCAGGCGCAGCTTCTCCGGTTCGATGCCCAGGCCAGGCGCGATCATGCCATGGTGCAGGTGAATGCCGATGCTCTTGGAGTGGATGGTGAGCCGGTCCAGTTCATCGAAGTATGCGAAGCCCATGTCCGCCTCGATGGTGAGGTGCGGCTGGCGTTGGAGGTAGAAGTCCCCCTCGACCACGTACGGCGCCTCGGCCATAATCGGCGCCGTGTCCGGCCCCTTGGCGATCTTCTGCTCGAAGTAGACGTTGGGCGTGCCCGGATGGATCTCGATCGCGTCGTCCGCCATGGCTTCGGGCGCGCTCATGTACGCGGGCAGAGGCTCCAGCTCGACCTTGACCTTGGCTGCGGCGGCCTTGGCCTCCTCGATTGTGTCGGCGCAGACGATGGCGATCGCATCGCCGTACTGGAAGACCTTGGTATCGCACAGGATCGGCCGGTCCCAACCGTCGCCCTTGTTGGTCGGGAAGGTGATGAGGCCGGTGATCCGGTTCTTGCCCTTCACGTCCTTGTGCGTGACGACCTTGAACACGCCGGGCATCTTCTCCGCTTCCGAGGTGTCGATGGAGAGGATGTTGGCGTGCGAGATCTCAGCCTGGACCAGCGCACACTGCAGGGTGTTCGGCGGCATCTTCAGGCCAAGATCCTGGCCGTAATCCAGGGTGCCGGTGACCTTGGCGACCGACGTCGGCCGCGGGTAGCGGCTGCCCCAGATGCGGCCGTCTTCGGGCATCTTGAATTCGAGGGTGGACAGGGGCTGCTCACCGCGAATCACCGCGGCAGCGGCCATGACGCCGTCCACAATGGGCTTGTAACCGGTGCAGCGGCAGGCGTTATGGTGCTGGGTGAACCAGGCTCGCACCTGCTCGCGCGTGGGCGATGGGTTCTGGTCCAGCAACGCCTTGGTGGAGACGACGAAGCCAGGCGTGCAGAACCCACACTGGGCCGCGCCGTACACGATGAACGCCTGCTGGATGATGTGCAGCTTCTCGGGCGTGCCGATGCCTTCGACCGTCACGATCTTGGCGCCGTCTTTCACGCGCTTCATCTTTGTCACGCAGGCGAGGGTGATTTTGCCGTCCACAAGCACCGAGCAGGCGCCGCAGTGCCCGTCGTTGCAGGACACCTTGGTGCCGGTGAGCAGGAGTTGCCTGCGCAGCACGTCTGCGAGGCTGGATTCGGGGTCGACAACCAACGTCTTCGGAACGCCATTGATCACGAGTGGTTTCTTCAGCATGGCAGGCCTCCTTTGCCTGTACGAACGCAGGGATAATCTATCTGGGTCGTGCCGATGTGGTGCGGGGTTTCGATGCAGCTACGCGATAGTGGACCTCCTCGTCATGTTTGTCGCGGCAGTAGATACGCATGTCAGGTCGGCGAACGGGAAAGAACTTCGCCGCCGCTATGCAAGAAAAACATAACGCCACCCAAAGACGACATCGACTTGAGGGTCGATGACAACTGTATAGTTATAATAGCATAATCATACGTGCGCAGCAAAAGCGACACAAGCGAGCCGGCTCCCGCAGACGCGCCGGCCGGTTTGACAGCCTCTCGGAGATTAGTTAGAATCTGAATAGCAGGCGTGTTCGCGCGAGAAAGCACGACAGCACCTGTGTGATCGTGTCCAGCTACACCACAATCCATGCAATCACCCTGGCCCAGCGAGAACCTGCTCCTCGGATTGCTGGTCGAACAACCCAGGCACGGCTACGAGCTGGCCCGCCTGGTGTGTGACGACCCGGCGCTGCGCGCCATCTGGCGCTTGAAGCGGAGCGAGGTCTACTTTCTGCTGGGGAAGCTGCTGGCCCAGGGTCACATCGCCGAGGTCGCCCAGGCGCCGGGCGAATCCCCTGTGGGGCGCAGACCGGCGGGGCCCCCCAGGCAGATCTACGAGGCCACGCCGGCAGGCCGCGCGCAGCTGGATGCCTGGCTGAGCGAGCCCGTCGCCACGCCGCGCGAACTGCGTGCGGCCTTCCTGGCCAAGCTCTATCTCGCGCAGCGCCGCGACCCCGCCGCCATGTCGGCGCTGCTCGAGGGGCAGCGCCAGGTGCTGCGCCGCTGGCAGGCGCGCCTGCTGGAGGCCGCTCCCACAGAGCCGTTCCTGGCCATGGTGCAGAGGTTGCGCCTGGCCCAGGTTGAGGCCGCACTGGCCGCGCTGGAGGACCTGCGGGGCCAGTGCGATGCGGCGGTGTGACCATCGTGTATTCCAGCACCACATCCTGAGAGGTGAATCATGAAGCGTCCCAATCTTCTCGCTGGCTTGAGCCTGATCCTGCTCCTGGTAGTGGCCGCGTGTACCAGCGTGCCGCCCGCCGTTCAACCCGCGCCGGCCACCGAGGCGCCGGTCGCGCCGGTCCCGGCTGCCGCAGAGCCCGCAGCAGCTGCACCCGGCGCCGTGACCCTGACCGACCAGGCAGGCCAACAGGTCACGATCGGGCAACCGGTGCAGCGCATCGTGAGCAGCTACGGCATGGCCAGCCTCTACGTGTACGCGCTGGGCGCGGGAGATCGCCTGGCCGGAGCGACGTTCCTGATGAGCAAGGATGCGCAGATCAAGGCGCGGCTGGGCCTGCTCAAGCCCGACCCCACCCTGCTGCCCGATCCGGGCGGCCAGCAGGATGCCAGCGTCGAGGAGGTCGCCAAGGCTGACCCGGACCTGATCCTCATCGCTGCGCGTGCCGCGAGCCAGGACACCCTCCAGGCCCTGGGCGCGCCCATCATCCGCTACGAGGGCGAGACCATGGCCCTGCTCAAGGATGCGCTGACGATCACGGGGCAGGCACTGGGGCCGGATGCAGCCGCGCGGGCCGCGGAACTGACCGCCTACATGGACGAGCGGCTGGCCGAGATCAAGGCCGTCAGCGATGCAACGCCGCCCGATCAGCGCAAGCGCGTCTTCATCTCGGGCACGTCGCCGCTCAAGACCGCGGGCAAGGACATGCTGCAGTCGGAGATGGTGGCCCTGGCGGGCGGAGTGAACGTGGCGCAGGAGATCAGCGGCTTCTGGACCGAGGTCAACCTGGAGCAGGTGGCGCAGTGGGATCCGGAGGTCATCTTCACCGTGCCGTACAAGGGCGCATCGGTGGAGGCCATCCTGAACAGCCCCGAGTGGGCCAACATCACCGCGGTGAAGAACGGGCAGGTCTTCATGTTGCCGAAGTATCTCGGGCCGTGGGACACGCCCATTCCGGAGGCGGTGCTGGGCATCACTTGGATGGCCGGCCAGCTCTTCCCCGACACGCCGCTGCGCGAAGGCTGCGAGGCGCGCACCACCGATTTCTATCAGAGGTTCTATGACCTGGCGATCCCTGCCGAGGATGCGGCCGCGCTCTGCCGCTGAGACGCTGGCCGCGCTGAAAGAAACCCGGCGTGACGGCCGGCTGCGCTACTGGGCCCTGCTGGCCTTGCCGCTGCCGTTGGCCGTGGTCGCGCTGGCGTTTGGTCGCTACGAGATCAGCCCCGCCGCGGTGATCCAGACGTTGGGCCATGCATTGGCCGGCGAGCCGGCTGCCACCGCGGCCGAGGCGCTGGTGCTGCAGGTGCGTCTGCCGCGCATTCTGGCCGCGCTCCTGATCGGCTCGGCGCTCAGCGGCTCGGGCACGGCCTTCCAGGGCATCTTCAAGAACCCGCTCGTGGACTCCAACATCCTGGGCGTGACCTCCGGCGCGGGCTTCGGCGCCGCGCTGGCGCTGCTCCTAACCGGCAGCCTGACCCTCGCCAGCGCAGCAGCGTTCGTCTGCGGCCTGGCGGCCGTACTGCTGGCGCATTTCGGCGCGCGCGCCCATGGTGGCTCCCACACCCTGATGCTGACGCTGTCCGGCATCCTGGTCGGTTCGTTCTTCTCCGCGCTCACCTCGCTGGTCAAGATTCTGGCCGACCCGCTCAGCGAACTGCCCGCGATCACCTTCTGGTTGTTGGGCGGCCTGTCCGACGTGACCTGGCGCGATTTGCCCCTGCTGCTGCTGATCACGGCGGTAGGCAGCGCGTTCCTGTTCGCCGTGCGCTGGCAACTCAACGTGCTGTCGCTGGGTGACCGCGAGGCCGCGGCGCTGGGCCTCAATACCCGCCAGATGAAGCTGCTCGTGGTGGGCGTGGCTTCACTGCTGACCGCGGCCGCGGTCGCGGTCGGCGGCGTGATCGGCTGGGTCGGGCTCGTGATCCCACACGCGGGGCGGCTGCTGGTGGGACCAGATCACCGCCGGTTGCTGCCCATCAGCCTGAGCCTCGGTGCGGCGTTCCTGTTGGTGATCGACACCCTGGCGCGCGCCGCGCTGCCGCGCGAGGTGCCGCTGGGCGTCTTCACCGGCATTGTGGGCGTGCCGGTGCTCTTCCTGCTGTTGCGCCGGGCGCGCGGGGGTGCGGGGTGGGCGGAATGAAGCAACTGAGCGTGCAGGATCTCGCTTTCGCCTTCCATCGCGACCGGCCGGTGCTCCGGGGCGTCAGCTTCGCGGTGGCGGCCAACGAAGTGGTGTATGTGCTGGGGCCCAATGGCTCGGGCAAGAGCACGCTGTTCAACTGCCTGAGCGGCGTCTATGCGCCCGCTGCCGGCCGGGTGCTGCTGGACGGCATGGACCTGACCCACATGGCGGCACGGCGCCGCGCCCATCATATCGGCCTGGTGCCCCAGAACCATGCGGCCGCGTTCGCGTATTCGGCGCGCGACATGGTGCTGATGGGCCGCGCGCCACACCTGGGGCTCTTCGAGACGCCCGGCCGCGCGGACGTGGCGGCCGCCGATGCTGCCCTCCACGCGGTGGGCCTCAGCCACCTGGCCGAGCGGCCCTTCAACGAGCTGAGCGGCGGGGAGCGAAGGCTGGTGACCATCGCACGCGGCCTGGCGCAGGAGTCGGACGTGCTGCTGCTGGACGAGCCGGACGCCTACCTGGATCCGAAGAACCAGCACCTGGTGCAGGAGACGATCGTGGGCCTGGCCCGGCAGGGCCGCGCCTTCCTCATCAGCTCGCACTCGCCCAACAACGCGCTGCTTTATGGCGACCGTGCGCTGGTGCTCAAGGATGGTCTGGTGGCCGCGGATGGGCGGCCGCAAGCGGTGCTCACGGCGGAGATGCTCTCGGCTGCGTACGACGCGCAGATGGAGATCATCTACGAGTCGAACAACGGCGGCCGGCACGCGCGCGCGGTGCTGCCGGTGCGCCGCGATGCCGTCCGCTAGAACCCCAAGCCCCGTTCCCTGGAATTATCACAATCAAAGGTCTGCCCATACGCAATCCTGGCGCCCGCTGGCTGGCGCAGACTATTGCCATACTGCCTCTGTTATGATATTCTGCTGCATAATACTTTATCTTGGTGTCATTATGATGACGCAAACTATCACAGGTCTGTCGTCACGCGAGGCCGAGTTTCTTTCCCGTTTGGCTGCGGAGAACCGCGCCATCTTCCGCTACGCCGAGGTCGCCGATTACTGGCCTGATTCCGCCACGGCGCATCGGGCGCTGAGTCGCTTGCAGCGCGGCGGTTGGCTGAAGCGCATTGAGCGCGGCCTCTACATGCTCGTGCCACTCAACGCCGGCCCTGACCGGGTATGGACCGAAAACGCGTTGGTGATAGGCACGCGCCTTGTTGAACCGAGTGCCATCGCATACTGGTCGGCATTACGCTTCTGGAACTTTACCGAGCAGGTGCCGCAGACGATCTTCGTGCAGTCACCACGCCGTAAACTGCAACCCGGGCTGATCCTGGACGGAGTGCAGTACCAGCTCGTGACCATCCGCGCACTGCGCTTTTTCGGCCTGGTGCGCCGTATGGTGGATGGGCAGCCCATCCAGGTGACCGATCGGGCGAAGACGGTTGTAGATGCGGCTGACCGGCCCGATTTGTGCGGCGGCATCTGGCAGTTGGCGCAAGCGCTGCGCGACCACTGGGCCGAGGTGGATTGGCCCAAGCTGGACGAGTACCTGATCCGCTTTGCGTCCGGCGCCGTGTACAAACGCCTGGGCTACCTGGTGGAGACGCTGAATCTGCCGATTCTCGAGCGGGCCGAGCGCCTGGCAAGCTGGCAGACTCATCTCACCGCCGGCATTGCGCTGCTCGATCCGGGCGAGAGCACCGGCGGTCCGACATACATGCGCTGGCGCGTCTGCGACAACATCAGTTTGGCGCCAGCCGCAAGAGGTCCACGATGATCGGCGAAGCCGAGTTGCAGCGGCATGCCGTTGCTGCACGTGTAGATACCATGGTCCAAGATCTCGACTATGGGCTGGGGTGGTTC
>CAZMIS010000019.1:0-22385 GCA_964566325.1 uncultured Anaerolineales bacterium | reverse complement strand
ATCTTCGACGGCCAGGAGGTCCGCGCCTATTATCAGCCGGCCCAACATCCAGCCCTGCTGGACCCGCCCGATCGCATTGCAGCCGAGTTGCGCCGCCGGCTTGCTGAGAGCGTAGAACAGCACGTCGCCGGCCGCGACATGGGCGCCTGGCTGTCGGGAGGTCTCGATTCCAGCGCATTGGCAGCACTTGCGCGGCCCCACGTCGGACACTTCCACACCTTCGCAGCCGGGCTGGCAGGTGCGCCCGACCTCGCATTCGCCGACGAGGTAGCGGACTTCATAGGGTCCGACCACCACAGGGTCATCGTGACCTTCGATGATCTCTTGGCCGCACTGCCCGAGGTCATCTTCCACCTTGAGTCGTTCGACGCACGGCTCGTGCGATCGAGCCTTACCAACTACCTGGTCGCAAAGGCGGCGGCCGGCTACGTGCCCCACGTCTTGTCAGGCGAGGGAGGTGATGAGCTGTTTGCCGGCTATGCTTATCTCAAGGACCTCGAAACCGATACGCTGCCCGATGAGCTCGTTGACATCCTCGGCCGCCTGCACAACACCGCGCTCCAGCGCGTGGATCGCTGTGCCTCAGCGCATGGCACGACCGCGCACGTGGCCTTTCTGGACCCGGAAGTAGTAGAGTTAGCCTTGAAGATCCCTATTGAGTTCAAGCTGCACGACGGGGTTGAGAAGTGGATCTTGCGCCGGGCACTGGAGGGCGCATTGCCTGACTCCGTTCTCGACCGGACCAAGGCGAAGTTCTGGGAAGGCGCGGGCGTGGGCGAGCTGCTGGCGCAGCACGCCGAAGCGAAGATCAGCGACGCTGACTTCCAGGCAGAGCGCACCCTCTCAAACGGCTGGGTGTTGAACTCCAAGGAGGAGTTGCTGTACTACCGCATCTTCCGCGAGCGCTTCGGCGATTCTCTGGACCTGGGCTGGATGGGACGAACGAAGGACGCGCCGTTGGACTGAGTCTGGGCGGCGGAGTGAAAGCGGTCTTCGCGGGCTGACGTGTCAGCCTGCGAAGACCGCTCTAAAACTTGGGCATTGCGGACGCGCGCGACTACGCCTTGGCGGGGTCGACGGCGTTGATCTCGTCGCCCAGGGCCAGAAGTTCCTCGTTCGGCGGGATGTCGCTCATGCTGTGCCCGTAGTGGACGAAGCGAGCGATCCCGGCCTTGTCGATAAGCACCTGCGCCGGCATCCGGCCCAGCTTGAACAGGTTGACCTCCTGTCCATACAGCTTCAGCACGCTGGCTGACGGGTCCGGCAGACCGGTGAACGGCAGCGACTCCTTCTCGAAGTAGGCCGAGAAGGCCCCCGCGTCTTCAGGACCGACCACCACCACCTCGATGTCCTTTGCCACGAACCGATCGTAATCTTGGCGCAACTGCGCCATGTGCGCTCGGCAGAACGGTCACTGGAAGGTGCGGTTGAAGACCAGCAGGACGTTCTTCCTGCCCCGGAAATCTGCGAGCCTGACGGTTGTGCCGCGATAATCGGCGAGGGCAAAGTCAGGCGCCGTCTGGTTGAGGGATACTCTGGGCATATTGCGCTCCTTTGCACATGATTATCGCAGGGCAACGGATTCGTGACAAATCGCGGGTCGAACGCGCGCGTACAGCCATGTGACCTGCATGTGCCAAAACACGACAGGTACGTTACAATCTGGGCCACGCGTAGCGTATCTGCAACGCCCATCACCGTGTTGAAGCGAGCTAAGATGAACCGAGTACACCCTTCCCGGGGCCGCGCAGCCGCGCTCCCGGCCGATCATCGCGCCTGGGCCTACATCCTGGTGGTCCTCGCCACCCTGTTTTGGGCGGGCAATATGACCTTGGGGCGGGCGCTCCGCACCCAGGTCGGCCCATTCACCCTCGCCGCAGCACGCATGGTCATCGCCTCGCTGATCTTCTTCGTCATGATGCAGCGCCTGCCGCCGCGGGAGCGCGCGCTCGGCCGCGAGTGGCCGTGGCTGCTCGGCATGGCGCTTCTGGGCATGGTTGGGTGCCCGGTGACGCTCTACCTGGCGCTTCGCTACACCACGGCAAGCAGCACTGCATTGATCAACGGCACGGGCCCCCTGATGACCATGGTGCTTGCAGCGTTGTTTCTGCACGCGCGCCTCTCTCGCGGCGAGCTCAGCGGTGCGCTGCTCTCCCTCCTGGGCGTGACGCTGGTCGTTGGGGGCAGCCAGCTGCAGCGAGGGACCGGTGGACCGGCCGGGCTGCTCGGTGGCTTCTCCCTGAATCCGGGCGACATCATCATGCTGGTCAACGTCGCCATGTGGGGACTCTATTCGATCATGAGCCAGATCGTCACGCGGCGCCGCGCGGCCCTCTGGGCTACAGCCTATTCGATCTGGTTCGCTGTACCGTTCCTGGTTCCCGCTGCGCTGCTCGAGTGGCGCCAGACACCGGCGACCATCACTCCATCCGTCGTGGCGGCCGTCCTGTTCATCGGGATATTCTCCACGAGCCTGGCATTTCTCGCCTGGAACGAAGGCGTGCGCCGCCTGGGCTCCGCCGGAGCCATGGCATTCTACAACCTCCTGCCTGTGTTCGGCGCCCTGCTCGGCGCCGTGTTCCTTGCCGAGCGCCTGGCGCCGGTTCAGTTTCTTGGCGGCGGGCTGATCATTGCCGGCGGCCTGCTGGCTGCACTGCGGGCGGCCCCGCGCCAGGCGCCCCTGCCCGCGGCCGAATAGGTCCGGGGACATCGAAGGGCCCCGCAAGTTGGGCCATGGCCAGGCTGTACATGGCTGGTGATCAAGGGGGACAAATGGTGGCTCACAATCCCGCGCTGCTGCCACTAACGTCCGATCGCGCGACGCTGCCTCTCGCCGGCGGCAAGGGCGCCAACCTCGCCCGGCTGGCGCGCACCGGATTCCCTGTGCCCGATGGCTTCATCATTTCAACGGAGGCCTACGCGGCATTCGTCGCCGCGAATGACCTGGCCCGGCACATCCTCACCGGACTGGAGGAAGAGCGGCGCGAAGCGGACCGATCCGGCGAGGATGCGCCCGAGGCCGCGTCGAGCCGGATCCGGGCACGCTTCGGCGAGGGGAGCATCCCGGCGCCGCTCCGGGATCGCATCCTCGCCGCGTACGCCAACCTGGGCCGTCCCCCGGTCGCTGTCCGCTCCTCCGCCACGGCAGAGGATCTGCCCGAGATGTCGTTCGCAGGCCAGCAGGACACCTTCCTGAACGTGATCGGGGACGAAGCATTGCTCGCCGCGGTGACCGCGTGCTGGAGCAGCCTGTGGACCGCGCGCGCGATCAGCTATCGCGAGCGCAACAGAATACCGCACGAGGACGTCAGCCTGGCGGTCGTGGTTCAGCGCATGATCCAGAGCGAAGCCTCGGGCGTGCTCTTCACGGCCAACCCGCTGACCGGGCTGCGCACCGAGACCGTCATCGATGCAACCATCGGCCTTGGCGAGGCGCTGGTCGGCGGCAAGGTGGAGCCCGATCATTACGTTGTCGACCGGCGCACCGCAGCCATCTCCGCGCGCGTGATCGGCGCCAAGGCCCTGAGCATCCGCGGCGCGCCGGGGGGAGGCGTCGCAGTCATCAACGAACGCGGCGCACCCGTCCAGGCCCTGCCCGATGAGCAGATCCTGGCCCTTGCCGAACTCGGCGATCGCGTCGCAGACCTCTTTTCCTCGCCCCAAGACATCGAATGGGCATGGGCCGACGCGTCGCTGTATCTCCTTCAGGCGCGGCCGGTCACCTCCCTCTACCCCGTGCCGGTCGGGATGGCGGCCGAGCCCCTGCGCGCCATGCTCTCGTTCGGCGGCATGCAGGGAATGCTGGACCCGGTGACGGTGTTAGGCCGTGACCTGCTGTCTCACATCGCGGCCGCGATCGGCAGGCTGTTCGGCATGCATCTCAGGCCCGACAGCCAGAGCGTCTTCTACGTTGCCGGCGAACGGCCCTGGATCAACATCACGCCGCTGCTCCGCAACTCGATCGGGCGCAAGTTGCTGCCCGTCGTCACCGCGATGATCGACCCTGCCGGCGGGGAGTCCCTGAAGGCGGTCTGGGACGATCCGCGGTTGCAGCCCACGCGGCCGGGTGTCAGCCCGCGCGCAGTCGCCCAAATCCTGCGCTTCCTGTTTCCGACGGCCGGCCACGTGCTGCTCAATGTCGCCGCGCCGCGCACGCGGCGCCGCTTCATCGTGGAGCGGGGCGAGAGAGTGCTTCGCACCGCGGCAGGCAATATCTCGGGGATCGACGGCGATCCCCATGAACGGTTGGACCAGTTGGCGCGCTTCTCTACGGCGTTCGTTGCCGGACGCGTGCCGCGCACGTTCCGCCTCTTTGTCTCCGGCGTGGCGGCGGCCATGGCGTCCTACAACATGCTGCGGATTTTGACGAAGGACCTGCCAGGCGTCACGCGCGACCGGGTGCTGGAAGTCACGCGAGGCGTGGAGAACAATCCCACCACCGAGATGGACCTGGCGCTGTGGCAGGTGAGCCTGGCGGTCCGGCAAGACCCGGCCTCGTTAGCCGCGTTCGAGACTCATGCCCCGTCCCAGCTGGCGGCCGCCTACGAGAATGCAAGCCTGCCCGCTGTCGCGCAGCAGGTCGTGGGCGCATTCCTGGCGCGCTACGGTGCACGCGGCCTGGCAGAGATCGATCTTGGCCGTCCGCGCTGGGCCGAGGATCCCACCCACGTGTTGGAGGTGATCCGCGGCTACCTCCAGGTCTCCGACCCGGGCCGGGCGCCAGACGCGGTGTTCAGCCGCAGCATCGAGGGCGCTGACGCAGCCGTCGCCGCCCTGGTTTCGGCCGCGCGACGCGGCCCTCACGGATGGCTGCGTGCCCGGCAGGTGCGCTTCGCCGCGGGACGAACCCGCAGCCTGATGGGGGTGCGTGAGAGCCCCAAGTTCTTCGTGGTCCGGCTGCTCGGAGCCCTGCGCGTTGAGTTGCTCTCGGTCGGCGAGCAACTGGCTGCCCGGGGCGAACTCAGCCGGCCGGACGACCTCTTCCATCTCTCGTTTGATGAGCTGGCCGCGCTGGCCGATGGCGCAGGCCGCGACTGGCAGGGCATCATCGCGCTGCGCCGGCACGCGTACGATCGCGAACTGATGCGCCGGCAGGTGCCCCGGCTCCTGCTCAGCGATGGCCGGGCGTTCTACACGGGGCTCAACTCGGCCAGCGCGGCCGACGGCGACCTGGCCGGCGACCCGGTTTCTCCCGGCAGCGTGGCCGGTCGCGTGCGGGTGGTGTTCGACCCGCGCCAGGCAGGACTGCAGCCCGGCGAGATCCTGGTCTGCCGCGGCACCGATCCGTCCTGGACGCCGTTGTTCCTCTCGGCCGGTGGCCTGATCATGGAGGTCGGCGGCCTCATGACGCACGGCGCGGTCGTCGCGCGGGAGTACGGCATTCCGGCCGTGGTCGGCGTCGACCGCGCAACTGAGCGGCTGCAGACAGGCCAGCTCGTCTCGCTCGACGGATCGACCGGCCGCATCGCGATGGTGGACGCGACGGGTGCTTCGCCCGAGGTCGGACCCTCTCGACCCTGACGCCCGCCGCAGCGCCGGATTCACCCCCGACTTCACACATCCTTCACATCTTGCGCATCATTCCTCCGCATCTGGCCCCTATACTGGTCTGAGTCGGGCACCGCGACGCGCGCGAGCCGTCGTCTGCTGCCCGCGGATCCGATGACAACTCGACTGGAGGACTGCATGAATCAGCTGGGTAAGAGGCGCCGCAGGATGTCGTGGTGGGGCTTGGTCGTCCTGCTCCTCATCGCTGCATCCGCCGCAGGCTGGTGGTGGTTCACACTTCGTGACACGGCCACGGAACCACAGGCCCCCGCCCTCCAGACCGCCAAAGTCCGAACCGGCGATATCACGATCACGGCCAGCGGAGCCGGCAACCTCTTGCCTGCCCAAGAGGTGAAGCTGGGCTTCCGCTCGGGTGGCGTCCTGGCCGAGGTGCTCGTCTCGGTCGGAGACCAGGTCGCAGCGGGCGCGGTCCTCGCGCGCCTCGACGATGCCGAGGCGCAGGCGCAGCTGGCACAGGCCGAGACAAATCGCGCGCTGGCTGAGCTCAAGCTGGCAGATCTGACCGGCGGGGCTGACCCCGCCGCGCTTGCCGCCGCCCGGGCGTCCCTTGCGGGCGCACAGGCCGACCTGGCCCGGTTGCTCGAGCCCGCAACCGCGGCGGAGCTGGCCGCTTCCGAAGAAAACCTGCGCAGCGCGCAGGAGGCGCTGGCCACGCTTCTGGCGGGCCCCGATCCTGCGAAGGTCGCAGCCGCAAAGGCCAGCCTGACCCTGGCCGAGATCAACGTCCGAGCGGCGCAGGCTGCGTACGACAGGGTGGCGCCGGTCACCGAGCTGCGCAGCGGCGAGACCATCGGAATCGGCGAGACGAAGCAGGCAGCCGACCTGTGGCAGGCTACGACCAATTACGAGAAAGCCAAGGCTGAAACTGAGAGCATCATGGCCGGTCCCGACGCGGATGCAGTCGCCGGCGCGCGCGCCAGGGTCAGTGTGGCCCTGGCGCAACTGGCTGGCCTGAAGGCCGGCCCCAGCGCGGAGGCGCTGGCGGCAGCAGAGGCCAAAGTGGCCCAGGCACAGGCACAGCTGGACGGCACGCTCCTGGGCGCGACGACAAGGGACGTACAATCGGCAGAACTGGGCGTCACCCAGGCCCGGCTCTCGGTCGAGAATGCCCAGCGCCAGGTGGCCGCTGCCGAGTTGCGCGCGCCGGCAGCAGCCACGGTGCTCGCCGTTCAGGCCCAGGCCGGAGAGAGCGTCGGCGCGACGCCCATCGTCACCCTGGCCGACTTGGCCAACCAGTCCGTTCGCTTCTGGGTGGAAGAGACCGACCTGGCCAACGTGGCCGTGGGCAACGCCGTCGAGATCGTATTCAGCGCCCTGCCCGACCTCATCTTTGAAGGGGCCATCACCGCGATCGATCCCGCGCTGGTGACCGTCGACGGCACGCTCGCGGTGCAGGCATGGGCGAGCATCGACCTCGCGGCCCATCCCGTCAAGCTGCTCTCGGGCATGACTGCCGACGTCGAGATCGTCGCAGGCCGCTCGGAGGGCACACTGCTGGTGCCGGTGCAGGCCCTGCGCGAGCTCGCGCCCGGATCGTATGCCGTCTTCGTCGTCAAGGCCGACGGCGAACTCGAGATGCGCACCGTGACCGTCGGCCTGCGCGACTTTGCCAACGCCGAAATCCTGAGCGGCCTGCAGCGCGGCGAGGTCGTCAGCACCGGCACGGTGGAGACCGAATGACGGGCCTGCCGATGACGCCGGACGATACGGCGCAGTACGAATTGGTGATCGACATCCGCGGCCTGACCCGCGTGTACGGCATGGGCGACGCCACCGTTCACGCGCTGGATGGGCTCGACCTGCAGGTGCGCCGCGGCGAGTTCGTGGCCGTGATGGGGCCGTCCGGGTCGGGAAAATCCACGCTCATGAATATCATGGGGTGCCTGGACCGGCCCACCGATGGCCGATACATCCTGGACGGTATCGACGTCAGCAGCCTCGATCGGACCGACCTGGCCATCGTGCGCAATCGCAAGATTGGCTTCGTCTTCCAGTCGTACAACCTACTGCCGAGATTGAGCGCCCTGAAGAACGTGATGTTGCCGCTGCTCTATAACATCGAGGAGCGATTCAGCGACGAGGAACGCCACGCGAAGGGCGTGGCAGCACTGGAGGCGGTGGGCCTCGGCAACCGCGTGCATCACCGTCCCAACGAGATGTCGGGCGGACAGCAGCAGCGGGTCGCGATCGCGCGTGCGCTGATCAACAACCCGGCCATGATCCTGGCCGATGAGCCCACCGGTAACCTGGACACCAAGTCGAGCATGGAAGTGATGGACCTGTTGCACAACCTGCACGCATCCGGCGTCACCATCGTCATGGTGACGCACGAGCCCGACATCGCGCAACAGGCCCAGCGCGTGGTCTGCGTGCGCGACGGTAAGGTGGTCTCTGACGGCCTCGATGGCGCGGGCAGATGCCTGGAACGCGGAGGTCTCGATGACGCTCGTTGAGACGCTCCAGGTAGCCTTCGAAGGGCTCAAGCTCAACCGCGTGCGCTCGTTCCTCACCACCCTGGGGGTGATCATCGGGGTTGCGAGCGTCATCATGATGCTTGCAGTCAGTGCAGGCGCTGAGGCGGCCATCGCAGACCAGATCAATTCGCTGGGCGCCAACCTGATCATTGTGAACCCGGTGCGAGGGGTCCCCGGCGCCGCGCAGACGCTTACCTACGACGATGCGCTCGCCATCAAGGAGACGACCCGCAATATCGAGGGTGTGGCGCCGGAATTCCAGGCCTCCCAGGATGTAAGCAGCACCCGCGCCCGGCTGGAGGGAATCACCGTACTGGGCGTCGTGGCCGACTTCCCCGTCGTCCGCGACTATGAGGTCACCGAAGGCCGCTTCATCGATGCAGAGGAGAACGATCGCAAGGCCAGGGTCGCCGTTCTTGGCTACGGTCTGGCCCAGGACCTGTTCGGTGCTGAGAGCGCGATCGGCCAGACCGTGACCATCGGGAGCACGAAGCTGGTCGTCGTGGGCGTGATGGAGGAGAAGGGCATCGTCGCGGACGTCGATTACGACGGCCGGGCCTACATCCCGCTGCAGTTGCTCTACCAGAAGTTCAGTCCCAGTCGCATCGCCAGGGACCGGGTTCGCACCATCTATATCAAGGCGAGCAGCCAGGAGGCCATGGACAGCGTCTCCAACCAGATCAAGGCGCTGCTCGTCGAACGCCACGACGTCGACCCGGCGAAGCCCGACTTCGTGCTGCAGACCCAGCAGGACATCATCAGCACGCAGCAGGCGACCACCGAGGCCTTCCGCAACCTGCTGGCCTGGGTGGCGGCCGTGTCGCTCATCGTGGGCGGCATCGGCATCATGAACATCATGCTGGTGTCTGTGACCGAGCGCACCCGTGAGATCGGCCTGCGCCAGGCGCTGGGCGCCAGGCCGCGCGACGTGCTCCTGCAGTTCCTCATCGAGGCCGTGACGCTCAGCCTCGTCGGCGGACTCGTGGGCGTCGTGCTGGGCGTCGGCGGTGCGGAGTTGTTCGGCCGCCTCGGCGAGATGCGCACCCAGATCGTGCCCGCGTCCATCCCGCTCGCATTCGGGGCCGCCGCCGCGGTCGGCGTCTTCTTCGGCTACTATCCTGCAGTCAAGGCAGCGCAGCTCGATCCGATCGTGGCGCTGCGACACGAATAACACCCCAAGCGGGCCGCCAGGGAGCAGCCCGCGCCAAGGAGATAGACAACACTATGAAGTCATGGCCAACCATTCTGATCGTCCTACTCGTCGCCTTCGCGGCCGCCGGATGCGGCAGCGCTCCGAGCGTCCCTCCGGCAGCGCCCGCTGCCGGCTCACCCGCCTCCACGCCGGTTCCTGCGTCCGTTCCTGCGTCGGCAGCCACGCTCGACACAACCTATGAGGGTGCGCTTCCTTTGCGCAACCAACTGCTGTTGGGCACGCTCAATCTGGAGGAGTCCAACGTCCCGATCACCGCGGAGCAGGCAGCAACCCTGCTGCCGCTGTGGCAAGGCATTCGCGGCGCCATGGACAGCGGTGCAGCTGCCCCGGCCGAGACGGATGCCCTGCTGCGGCAGATCGAGGCCGTCCTGACCCCCGACCAGATCAAAACGATCGCGGAGATGCAGCTGACCCAGGTCCAACTCCAGGAGTGGGCCAGGAATGCGGGCGTGAGCACGGGCACGGGAGAGCTTGCCGGCGCGGGCCAGGGCGGCGGCCAGGGGCTGTCGCCCGAGGCTCGTGCGACGCGCCAGGCGGAGCGCGGCGGCACGGGCGAGGGCGGCGGGCTCAGCCGCGCCCTGGTGGAGGCCGTCATCGAACTGATGGAATCCAAAACGTAATCTCGTTCCTCGTTTGTGCCTGACTCGCCCATTATGGGGTAAACTGGGGACCAAGCCTGTCAAAGGAGTTGCTGATGGTCCCACCGGCACGGAGCGAAATACGTATTGGTCTGCGAGTGCAGATCGTAGAGAAGCAGAATCAACGCAGCGGCACAGTGACACAGGGTGTGGTCGCGCGCATCCTGACCGGCAGCGCGAGCCATCCACACGGCATCAAGGTGATGCTCGAGGATGGCCGCGTGGGGCGGGTGAAGTCCGTCGTGCCGGACAATGCCTGAACAAGTCACTGGAATCCTGAACCGCAGGGGCGGCCGCGCAATCCTGGTCAACGCTGTAGAGCCGGCCGCGGGTGAAGTACTCGTACCCACGCACCTCCTCAACACCCATGGTCTGGTGGAAGGCGCCACCGTGGCGGGTACCGCACGGGAGGGCAGTCACGGCCGCGAGCTCTCCGGGGTCGAGTCAGTCTGCGGGATGTCACCCGAGGCGTACCGCGCCCGGACCCCGTTCGAGAAGCTCGTTGCCGTTGATCCCACGGAGCGGTTCGACCTGGGTGCGCGCGGCGACCTGGCGATGCGCGCCGTGGATCTGCTGGCGCCCATCGGCCGTGGCACCCGCGGCCTGATCGTGGCGCCGCCCAAGGCGGGCAAGACCACCCTGCTGGAGGGGATCGCCCGCGCCATCCGAGCGGAGCGCCCAAACGCGCGCATCATCGTGCTCCTGATCGACGAGCGGCCAGAGGAACTGACCTACTTTCGCCGCACCGTGGCTGCCGAGGTGTTTGCCAGCTCCAGCGATCAGGCTCCCGCGCAACACACCGCATTGGCGGAGTTGCTGCTGGCACACATCCGTGTGGAACTCGAATGCGGTAACGATGTCGTGGTGCTTCTGGACAGCCTGACGCGGTTGGCCCGTGCATTCAACCTCGGCAGCCGTGGCACAGGGCGCAGCCTCTCGGGCGGAATGGATGCCAGTGCGCTGATGATTCCCCGGCGCTTCTTCGGCCTGGCCCGCAACATAGAGCACGGCGGATCAGTGACGCTCCTGGCCACCGCGTTGATCGACACCGGTTCGCGCATGGACCAGCTCATCTATGAGGAGTTCAAGAGCACGGGCAACAGCGAGATCGTGCTGGACCGGAGCCTGGCCCAGGCGCAGATCTACCCCGCCATCGACGTGCACCGGACCGGCACCCGCAAGGAAGAACGTCTGTACAGCGCCGCTGAGCTGGCGGGGCTGCAGCGACTGCGTCGGGTGTTGGCGGGCTACTCGCCCTCGCAAGCGATGGCGCGGCTGCTGCAACTGCTGTCAAAACACCCCACCAACGCAGCACTGCTGGTGCGGCTCCAGCAGCCATCTTCCGCGCAGCGCAAGTAGCGGGGAAATCGGACTGTGTGGCAGGTCAGGTGAGTGGCCAGAAGACCGGCAGGAGCAGCAACATCAGGGCGATGAGCAGCACGGTGAGGGGCAGCCCCACCCGGAGATAATCGCGGAACTGGTAGCCGCCCGGTCCCATCACCAGCACATTCACCGGATGGCCCAGGGGCGTCAGAAACGCCAATGAAGACGCCAGGGCGACGCCCATCGCCAAAGCTCGTGGATCGAGCCCCGTGTGCTGCGCCGCACCGATGGCGATGGGCGCCACCACCGTCGCCACCGCGGCGCCATTCATGGCTTGTGCGAGCAGGGCTGTTAACACGATGAGCCCGGCCAGCGTGGCGAGCGGCCCGGCCGGCCCCAGTACGGCGATCAGCTTGTCTGCCAGCAGGCCGGCCGCGCCGCTCTTGGTCATCGCCAACCCCAGGGGCAGCATCCCCGCCACAAGAAAGACGCTGCGCCACTCGATGGCGCCGTAGGCCTGGTCCATCGTCAGGATGCCCACCAGCACCATCAACAGCGCCGCACCCAGCATCACCTCGCCCACAGACGACGGGATGAGGCCGGCCAGCACCAGCGCGCCAAGCAGGATGAGCAGAGCCAGCCTGCGCTGGACAGGCGTAGCGGCCGACGGTCGTTCCGCCTCTCGGCCGTTCAGTACGATCAGGTCCGGCTCCGTCCGCAACAGCTTGATGCGGCCGTGCTCCCCCTGCAGCAGCAACGCGTCGCCGAACTCCAACGGCAGCTCGCCCAGGTTGCTGCGAATTGGCCGGCCCCCGCGCCAGATGCCCACCACGTTCATGCCGAATTTATCTCGGAAGCGGGCCGCGCCCAGCGTCTGGCCGAGCAGGGTGGATCGCGGCGCGAGCACCGCCTCCACGATGACGACCGACTCCGATTCCAGGTGCGCGTTCTGCCACTCCGCAGGGGGCAGCAACTCCAGCCATCCTGCGACCTGACGCCCCTTGAACTCGTCGATCTTGCCTTCAAGGAAGAGGACGTCGCCGGCTCGGAGGATCTCCCCTGGCGCCGGTGCCGCGGTCAGGCGGCCCTGCCGGTCGAGGCCGACCACGTTCACCGCGCCGGTGTGGCGCAGATCGCTCTGCGCCAATGACTGCCCCACCAGCGGCGAGTCTGCAGGCACGCGCGCGCGGAAGAGCCGCTCTCCGAGTTGATAGACGTCGATCAGTGCCTCCTGCTCCGCGGATTCCCGTTCTGCCGCGGTCAGCGGCGACGGCTCCGGCAGCAGGCGGCGGCCCCACAGCGCCATGTAGGCGATCCCCGTACCGATGATCGGGAGCCCGACCGGGAGGAAATCCAGCACGCCGTACCCCGCGAGGTCCTGCCCCCGAAGCACGCCGCTGACGATGATATTGGCGGTCGTGAAGAGCGTTGCCATGCCGCCCAGTAGCGTGGAGAACGCCAGCGGCATGAGAAGCTGGCCCAGGCTGATGTGATTCCGCCGGGCTAGGCCGGAAACCGCGGGCAGCAGGATGGCTGCGGCCGCGATGTTGTTCATCAACATGGATAGTCCCGACCCGGCCAGCATGATGACAATCACCAGGCGGCGTTCGTCCGTGCCGGCCACGCGCTCGAGCAGTTCTCCGGCCCGCTCGCTGAGGCCCGTCACGCGCAGCCCTTCGGTCACCACGAAGATCGCCACGATGGTCACCACGGCCGAGCTGGCAAAGCCGGAGAACGCCTCACGGGGGGTCAGGATGCCGGCGACGCCCAGAGCCAGGACGACCAGCAGCGCGACCAGGTCGGCGCGCAGTCGATCGGACAGCAGCAGGACAACGGCTCCCAGCAAGATGGCGAAGGTGAGGATGAGCGGATCGATCACCGGCATAGCGCCATTGTATCAAGAGACGCGACCTTTGCCCACCGGTGCGCGGCGCCGTTGGCGTTCGGGCGCCGGACGCTAGCCAGTGAAGGTCAGCCAGAGCACGCCAAGCAGCAGGCTGATCAGGGTGATGGCTGGGCCGGCCCTCAAGTACGCCCGAAACGACAGGTCGACCCCCCGCGTCCGGGCGATCTCCGCCACGATCAGGTTGGCGACCGAGCCCAATAGCGTCAGGTTCCCGGCAAAGGTGGTCGCCATGGCCAGCGTGAGCCAGGCCCCCTGTGGATCAGGTAGCTGCGGGACGAGGGGACGGAAGAGCAGCACCGCGGGCACGTTCGACACCAGGTTGCTGAGCACGAGCGCCACGACCGACAGGGATGCGACGCCCTGGCTGGCCAGCGGACGGCCGAGTGCAAACAGCCGCTGGCTCAGCCCGCTCGCCTCGATCGCACCGGTGACGATGAACAGCCCCGCAAAGAACACAAGCAAGGTAAAATCGATCTCGTTGAACACGCGCTCCGGCTTGATACGACGCGTCACGAGCAGCAGGGATGCGGCCCCCAGTGCGGCCAGCGGGATCGGCGCGCCGGCCAGGAACGCAACCAGCATGAGTGCGGTCGCGACCATGCCTTTGAACAGCAGTGGCCGGTAGATAGCCTCGCGCGGCTGCGCGCCCGTCTCGGCAAACGGCGCCGGACGGAAATCCTCCCGATATACCAGCACGATCACGCCCCACGCCACCCCCAGCCCTACGAGCGATACCGGCGCCAGCCGCCCCGTGAACGCGGTGAATGAGAGCCCCGAGCTGACGCCGATGATCATGTTCTGCGGGTTGCCCACGATCGTGGCGGCGGAGCCGATGTTGGCCGCTGACACCAGGCCGATGAGATAGGGAATGGGATTGCAGCCGAGCGCCAGGACGATGTCCAGGACCAGCGGCGTGAGCATCAGGACGATCGTATCGTTCAGGAAGAGGGCCGACATGACGCCCGACGTCACCACGATCAGCGCCAGCAACTGGCGAGGGGTGCGCGCCAGGGGCATCACCTCGCTGGCCACCAGGCGGAAGAAGCCGGCCATGCGGAGGTTCACGTTCAGCACCATCATCGCAAACAGCAGCACCAGCGTGTTCATATCGAGCGCTTCGTACGCCCCTTCGAGCGAGATCGCGCCGATTGCGATGAGGATCGTGGCGCCGACCAGCGAAATGGTCGCGCGGTTCATCCGCAGCCGCGGATAGCGCCCGACGGCGACGCCAACGAGCGTCACAAACACGAATAGAGTGGTCACCCATTGAAGGAGGGACACAGCCTACGGTTCTCCGGTGATTGGGTTGGGGACGGCATGCATTGGAGCCCATTCTACGCTCAGCACCTGCGGCCGGCAAGTCACACCCCTGCGTCACCCGCGGGTGGCGCCTCGTTTCGGAAGGGGCATACGTCTGCGCTATAATACGCCCCGGCGTCCACACTTGGATGCGAAAGGATGGCAGGTGCAGAAGACTGTGGGGCGATTGCACCTTCTCTCGGTCGAGGTGCACCGGTTCAAGCCGTGGCCTGACGTATTTCCCTACTCCGTCCCGCTCATCCGTGACCTGGACCGGATTGAGTTCGAGTCGCCCGTCACCTTCCTGGTGGGCGAGAATGGCTGCGGCAAGTCAACGCTCATCGAGGCCCTGGCCTGTGCAGCGAACACGGTCACGGTCGGCAGCGAGGGGGTGGGCTCGGATCCCACGCTGGTCCCCCTGCGGGAGCTGGCAAAGGACCTGCGGCTGGCCTGGAGCCGGCGGAACCATCGCGGCTTCTTCATGCGCGCGGAGGACTTCTTCGGCTATGCGCGGCGGCTTGCCGCCACCCGCAACGAACTGGAGCGCGATCTGGAAGACGTGAAGCGCGACTATGCCGATCGTTCCCCCACTGCCCAGGCCTACGCCCGGTCGGGGTATGAGGGCCAGTTGGGCGCGCTGCAGCGACGCTACGGCGATGGGCTGGAGACCCGCTCCCACGGCGAGGGCTTCCTGGCCCTGTTTCAGTCCCGCTTCGTGCCCGGCGGGTTCTACCTGCTCGACGAGCCCGAAGCGCCGCTCTCTCCGTTACGTCAACTATCCTTCCTGGTCCTGCTCGACCAGATGGTCCGGCAGGACGCACAGTTCGTCATTGCCACCCACTCACCCATCCTCATGGCGTTTCCCGGCGCCACCATCCTCAGCCTGGACCACGGGCGGATCGAAGAGGTGGCTTACGAGGCGCTCGAGCACGTACGGATCACGCAGGAGTTCCTGGCCGATCCGGCGCGCTACCTGCGCCACCTTCTGGTCCCGGACGAGGAGTAGCGGGCCGGAACGCCCGGCAGGACCGATCAGGGGGGGTCGTGATCAGGATCGAGGGAACGCACTTCAAGGACGAGCATGGGCGCACGCTCATGCTGCGCGGGGTGAACCTCGGTGGCAGCAGCAAGGTGCCCGCGCAGCCTGACGGCGCAACCCACCTGCGCCAGGGCTTCTTCGACCACCGCCACGTCTCCTTTATCGGTCGCCCCTTCCCGCTCGGCGAGGCCGACGAGCACTTCGGCCGCCTGGCCGCGTGGGGGCTGACCTTCGTACGGCTGCTGGTCACGTGGGAGGCCGTCGAGCACGCCGGCCCTGGCATCTATGACGACGCATACCTCGACTATCTGCGCGCCATCGCCGAGCGCGCCGCACACCACGGCATCAGCCTCCTCATCGACCCGCACCAGGACGTGTGGAGCCGCTTCTCCGGCGGCGACGGCGCGCCCGGCTGGACCCTGGAGGCCGCGGGATTCGACCTGCCTTCGTTCGCCGAGACCGGCGCTGCCATCGTGCATGCGACCCACGGCGATCCATTCCCGAGGATGATCTGGCCGACCAACGGCGCCAGGCTTGCTGCGGCCACCATGTTCACGCTCTTCTTCGGCGGAGACGATTTCGCACCCGAAACCCGCATCGACGGAGAGCCGCCCCAGGCGCTCCTGCAGCACCACTTCCTGTCTGCCATGCAGCAGGTGGCCCGGCGCCTCAGAGGGCTGCCCAACATTGCGGGCTACGACATGTTCAACGAGCCCCTCCCGGGATTCATCGGCTGGCAGGATCTGAACCTGGTCGGAGGGAGCCTGACGCTCGGCGCCTGTCCTACGCCGTTCGAGGCGATGCGCCTCGGCGCGGGCATGGCGCAGGAGGTGGGCCTGTGGCAGTTGGGACCGCTGGGCGCACGTCGGGCACGAACGATTCGGTTGAATGCATCGGGGCGGCGTGCCTGGCGCGAGGGGCGTGACTGCGTCTGGCGGCAGAACGGCGTGTGGGACGTGGACGGGGCAGGAGACGCTCGGCTCCTGCGGGAGAGCCACTTCGCCGTTGTCCGGGGGCGCCCGGTCGATTTCCGGCGCGACTATCTGGCGCCCTTCGCGCGGCGCTTCGCATCGGCCATCCGCGCCGCCGATCCCGCGGCCGCCATCTTCCTCGAACGGGAGCCCGACGGTCACGCGCCGCCCTGGGACGGCCCTGACCTGGCGGGCATCGCCTACGCGCCTCACTGGTACGACGGGCACGTCCTGATGATGAAGCGGTTCAGCCCGTTTCTCGCGGCCGATGCCCGCAGCCGCAAGCCGGTGTTCCTTCCCCGCCCCATCAGGCGGTCGTTCGCGTCCCAGCTCGGCGACCTGGCGCAGGCCGGCAAGCGCGCAGGTATGCCGGTGCTGCTCGGTGAGTTCGGCATTCCGTTCGATCTGGACGAGGGGCGGGCCTATCGCACGGGGGACTTCCGCCACCAGGTCGCATCGCTCGACCGGACCTTCCGCGCGGTGGAGGCCAACCTGCTCAGCGGCACGCTGTGGAACTACACATCGGACAACACGAACGCACGGGGCGATGGCTGGAACGGGGAGGACTTGTCCATCTTCAGCCGGGATCAGCAGGACGAGCCCGGCGACATCGACTCAGGCGGCCGCGGCCTGCCCGCGGTCGTGCGGCCATACCCGCGTGCGGTCGCGGGCCAGCCGTTGCGGCTGGCGTTCGACCTGCGCAGCCGCATGTTCGAATTCAGCTTCCGCGATGACCCTGCGGTCACCGCGGCCACGGAAATATTCCTGCCTCGGCTGCACTATGGCGCAGGCTGCCGGGTTGAGGTGAGCGACGGCACGGCCGAGGTGGACCGTGAGGGCCAGCTGGTGATCTATCGCCACGCCGCCCCGGACCGCGTGCACTGGGTGCGGATTTCGCCCGGGTGAACAACCGGCCGGCGCCGGCCGGCCTTGCGGCCAACGGCCCTCTGGACCTGGTTTCAATCGGGACCCTAATTGGTGGTCCTCATTGGAGGCCCTCATTGGGGGCCCTCATTGGGGACCCTCATTCGCTCAATCGCCGCCGTTGGCCTCCGTCACCGGCACGTAGCACACGCCGGCCGTGCCCGGGCCAGAGTGCACCCCCAGCGCGGGCGACAGCTCCGCGACGATCGACTCCACGCAGGTGAGCCGCGACTCGAAGAGCGCCTTCAGCTTCTCGGCCTCCTCGCGTGTGGCCGCATGCATGTAGGCGACCCGGATCTTGCCCTTCGCCCCGACCGCGGCCTCAACCATCTGCGCCATCTTCTCGTATGCGGCGCGGCGGCTGCGCGCAGTGCCCAGGGGCACGATCACGCCGGCCTCCATGCCGATCAGCGGCTTGATGTTCAGTAGCGACCCGACGAGATGCGTGGCCTTGCCGATGCGCCCGCCCATGTACAGGTACTTGAGCGTGTCCGCAGTCTGGATCATCCGCGCGACCGGCATCATGCCCCGGACCAGAGCGACGATCTCTGCGCACGACCGGCCCGCAGCAGACGCCCGCGCTGCTTCGATGACCATCCACCCCTGGCACATCGAGACGTTCAGGGTGTCGATCACCTCGATGCGCAGGTCAGGCATCGCCTCCAGCAGCATCTGCCGCGCGACCAGGGCCGCCTGGTACGCGCCGCTCCCCTTGGAGGTGATGTGGATGCTCACGATCTCGCGCACGCCCTCCGCGATCAGGCCGCGGTACAGTTCCAGGTAGTCACCTGCGCTGGGATTCGCGGTCTTGGGCAACTCACTCGCCTTCGACAGCCACTTGTAGAATGCATCGCCGTGCGCAGTCACGAGGTCCCTGAGGACGACCGCGCCCTGGTGGATGTAGTAGGGAGCCCAGCGTATATCGAGTGTCTCTCGCAGGGATTGCGGGATGCTGGCGACGCTATCGGTGACGATGCCGACCCTGGGCATGTCTCACTCCTGATGTCGGTCGATCGCGGCGGGAAGGCAGTGCGGGTTCGCCGCCGGCCGGCCAGATGCAGCGCAACAACGAACTGGCGCCAGAACACGCCGCGTGTTCCGACGCCAGTTCAACCGGGGGCCGGCATCGAGCGATGGCCGGCCCACCTCTCCCCGGTGCAGGGGCCTCCCCCTACGGGTTGACGTTGTTCAGCTCCTCGAAGTACCGGCGCAGCCGGGCCTTGAAGCTCTCCTCACCCGCGCGCAACCACTGGCGCGGATCGTAGTACTTCTTGTTCGGCTCGTCGGGCCCCTTCGGATTTCCGATCTGGCCCTGCAGGTAGCCCTCGTTCTGCAGGTAGTAGCCCCTCACCCCGTCCCAGAACGCCCACTGCAGGTCCGTGTCGATGTTCATCTTGACCACGCCGTACGACACGGCCTCGCGGATCTCTTCGAGCGAAGAACCGGACCCGCCGTGGAACACCAGGTCCAGCGGCATGGGCGCGGTCCCGAACTTCTCCTGCACATGGACCTGGGAGTTGTGGAGGATGATGGGGCGCAGCTTAACGTTGCCGGGCTTGTAGACCCCGTGGACGTTGCCGAAGGATGCCGCAACGTCCACGGGGTCTACACGCCCGGCAACGTTAAGCTGAAGGATGCCGCAATCGTGAAGCGCGGGCTGACCTGCATCAACTGCTCGTACGCGTAGGCCACTTCCGAGGGCTGCGTGTAAAGCCTTGCGCTGTCGACGCCCGTGTTGTCCACGCCGTCTTCCTCGCCGCCCGTCACGCCCAACTCCAGTTCCAGCGTCATGCCCATCTTGCTCATCCGCTCGAGGTAGCGCTTGCAGATCTCGACGTTCTCGTGCAGCGGCTCCTCGGACAGGTCCAACATGTGCGAGCTATAGAGCGGCCGGCCGTGCTTCTTGAAGTACGCCTCGCCGGCATCCAGCAGGCCGTCCACCCACGGGAGCAGCTTCTTCGCGCAATGGTCGGTGTGCAGCATCACGCGCGCACCGTACAGCTCCGCCAGTTCATGCACGTGCAACGCCGCGGAGACGGCGCCCGCGATCGCGGCGCGCTGGTTGCTGTTGCTCAGGCCCTTGCCCGCGTAGAACGCGGCGCCGCCATTCGAGAATTGGATGATCATCGGCGCGTTCAGGGTGGCGGACATCTCCATCGCGGCATTCACGGTGTCGGTCCCCGTGCAATTTGCCGCAGGCAGCGCAAACTGGTGCGCCTTCGCGTACTGGAACACCTTCTGCACATCGTCGCCGGTGATGACGCCTGCCGGCACCAGGTCATTGAATGTGGACATCAGTTTTCCTCCATGATCCATCGGTTCTAACGGAAGTTACGTTCCGCCTCAAGCCGCGCTTTCCCCGGCCTCGGCGTCGGACCCCGAGTGAGACACCAGGGTCGGACCCCGACCATACGTCTTCGTCAACGCCATGAGGCGCTCCGCGAGCTCCTCCGTCAACGCACCTTCCCGGTAGCGCCAGGTCCAGTTGCCGCCGGCGCGGCCGGGCGTGTTCATCCGCCCTTCGCTGCCCGCACCCAACACGTCCTGGAGCGGGAAGATCGCCGTATCGGCCACCGACATGGTGGCCAGGCGGATCAGCTCCCAGTTGATTTCCTCGCAGCGTCCTCCCAGGTAGCGGCACACCGCGTCCCGCTCTTCCTGGCCCAGGGTGTCGAACCACCCCCGCGTCGTGTCGTTGTCGTGGGTTCCAGTATACACCACACAGCCATGCTCGTACGTATGCGGCAGATACTGGTGATTGGCATCCCCGCCGAACGCGAACTGCAGCACTTTCATGCCGGGGAAACCATGCGCCGCCCGTAAGGCATCGACCTCGGGTGTGATGACGCCCAGATCCTCGGCGATGATGCGCACCGGCCCCAGCGCCTGCTCGAGCGCCCGGAACAGCTCGCTTCCCGGCGTCTTGACCCACTTCCCGTTCTCCGCGGTGGCATCGCCGGCCGGCACCTCCCAACACGCGTCGAAGCCGCGGAAGTGATCCAGGCGGATCACGTCGACCGTCTGCAGCGTCCGCCGGAAGCGCGCGATCCACCACGCGTAGCCGTCCTCCGCCATCGCCTCCCAGTCGTACAGCGGATTGCCCCACAACTGACCGGTTGGGCTGAACGCATCCGGCGGCACCCCCGCGACGTGCGTCGGCGCGCCGTCCGCGTCAAAGCGGAACAACTTCCCGTTGGCCCAGGCGTCCGCGCTGTCATACGCGACGAAGATCGGGATGTCGCCGATGATGCTCACACCCTTCTCATTGGCGTAGGCCTTGAGTGCGGACCACTGCTTCTCGAACAGGAACTGGACGTACTGGTGGAACTGGATCTGGCCGTCCAGTTCCCTGCGCCACCGCTCGATCGCGTCCGGCTGCCGCGTGGCGATGTCCCGCTCCCATTGGCCCCACGCCGCGCCGCGATGCTGATCCTTGAGCGCGGCGAACAGCGCGTAGTCGTTCAGCCACGCCGCGTGATCCCTGACAAACGCGGCCAGTTCGGCCTTCTGCTTTTCATCCGCGGTGGCCTTGAAGTGCGCGAACGAGATGCGGAGCAGGCGTTGCTTGAACTGGATCACCGGGCCGTAGTCTACCCGGTCATCCGGAAGCGCGGGTGCGCCGTCGAGGTCCCACGCTGCGATGAACTTCTCTGCCAGCAAGCGCTCCGGGCTGATGAGCAGCGGATTTCCCGCAAAGGCCGACAGGGCCTGGTACGGGGAGTCACCGTAGCTCGTCGGGCCGAGCGGCATGATCTGCCAGAGCTTCTGGCCGCTGTCCGCCAGGAAATCGACGAAGCGATAGGCCGCGTCGCCCAGGTCGCCGATGCCGAAGCGGCCCGGCAGGGACGTCGGGTGCAGTAGGATGCCGCTGGCGCGCGGCGAGATCCTGACCGGCTCCTCGACTGGAGCCGCCTCGGGTTCGGCCATCTCGCGCAGCGCCTGGTCGATGCTGGGCACCCCGCGGCCTGCCAGCCGGGCGGCAAGCTGCGCGTAGGTGTGGTTCTCGTCGTCCACCACCTCCCGGAAGTCGAGGAAGGCCTGGTACTTGAACGCACCCAGCTCGATGTACATCCCGTTGTCACACAGCTCCTTGCTGTTGCGGATGTAGTCGAGGCCGGCGATGTAGTCGCGGAAGATGCAGAAGGTGTTGGCGTCGCAGTGCAATCCCAGGCCCTCGCTAAGCGTCTTCTGCAGCGTCACGCGCTCCGCACCATCGGCCGAGGCGTCCCCGCCCTTTGCATCCACGACGTAGGCCGCCGACGTGCGGATCCAGCCGCGCGCGTCCGCGAACTTGTTGTGGAAGACGACCAGCCCGCGCTCTCCCGGTCCGTCCAGCGAGGCGCCCGAGCTGTTGGAATAGGCGTAGACGTCCTCGTTGACCCCGCCGTCAGTCGAGTAGAAATCGTACAGCAGGAAGTTACGCACTTCCGCGAAGATGTACCGGCGGTGCATCAGGGGGAAGATCTCCCGCTCGTGCCGGCTAATCAGGCCCATGTCCTCCTGCTCGTCCCAGTACGCACGGCGATACTCCATGCCATACTTCTCGCTGAAGCCCTGCACCTGGCCGTGGCCGATCATCGGCAGGCCAGGCAGCGTCACCATCAGCGTGCAGACGCCGAAGTACTTCCCGTCCTTCCCGAACTGGGCCACCGCGGTCTCCTCGTCCGGGTTGTTCATGAAGTTGACGTAGCGCTTCAGGATCTGCGGGTCATACTCCAGGACGTTCTTGAGCGACTGGCGGTACTTGGCGTTGTCCTCGTTCTTCAGCATGTGCATGAATGCGCTGTTGTACACCCGGTGCATGCCCAGCGTCCGGACGAAGTACCCCTCCATCATCCAGAACGCCTCCGCCAGGAGCAGCGTGTCGGGGACCTCCTGCGCCACCCGCTCCACCACCTCCCGCCAGAACTCGATGGGCATGGCCGCGTCGAAGTCTGCCTTGGACAGGGCATGTTCCGAGCGCGAGGCGATGGCGCCGCCGGTGCCGGGCTCGGGGAACCACAGTCGCTGCACGTGGCGCTTGGCCAGCG
>CAZMIS010000018.1:0-22726 GCA_964566325.1 uncultured Anaerolineales bacterium | reverse complement strand
CCCGCGACTGAAGTGCCGCTCCAGCGCCGGCGCCTGTCCCAGGGGATGGGCAAAGGTGATCATGTGGAGCCGCCCCCACGCCCAGGAGCGATATTCCGGCGGCTCAGGCTTGCCCAGTCGCTCGACCAGGTAATCGTACGTCCGCCGCAGTGCCAGCAGCATCACGTCGTCTCGGCGCTCGCCGTTACCAAGGTCGAACCAGTGCCAGTCGGGCCGCTCCAATGCCGAATACAGCCACTCCCACAGCCGGTGATAGAAGAAGCTCGTGGGCTGAAGCACGGGCGTCGGGCCGACGCCCAGGGCGCGCTCGCTGAGCGACCTCCCCGCAGCATCCCGACCCCTGCCGCGATCCATTTGGACCTCGAACACGACTTTCTGCGCGAGCCGGCCGAATATCTCGCAGATGGTGGCCGCCGCACTGGTTGCGGAGACACGGCCGTCCCAATTCCTGACCAGGTTCACCATTCCCCGCAGCGCGGGATCGTCCACCTCCAGCCGGCCCAGCCACCGCGCCAGTCGTTTCAACGAAGGCGAGACCTGGTCGAAGTGCATGCGCCGGATCGCAACGACGTCGACGGCCGGCATCGACTCAAGCAGCGCCGCGATCTGCTCCGCCCGATCGCCCATGCCGTACTCGCGGCTGATGAAGTAGGGGTACGACTCATCCACCACCCGGTTGTTGGCCGACACGATCATGCCCGACGCAGGATTGCGCTGGTGAGGCAGCTCGTCGAAGGGAATGTAGCCCGACCACTCGTACTCGCCGGTCCACCCCGGCACGGGCACGCGGCCATCGCCCTTCGCCCGGATGGGCACCCGGCCCGGAAAGCTGTAGCCGATGTTGCCCTGCGTGTCGGCATACACCATGTTCTGGACGGGCGCCACCCACTGCCGCAGGGCCTCGCGGAACGCGTCGCACGTCTCCGCCCGGTTCATCGCACGCAGCGCCCCGATCATCGGCGCGGGATCGAACGAGGTCCAGCGCAGCGCCAGCGGCTCCTCCGGCAGGCCGTCCGGCCCAGGGCCGGCGGCCAGGCCCCGGGCCAGCTCGTTGATGACCGGCCCGTGCCGCGTGACGACCACCTCCGCCATCACGGAGAGGCCGCCCTTGATGCGGATCTCTTCCCGGCGCACCTCCGCCTCGTGCCACGCACCCTCGAACTCGTACTCGACGCCGCCCGCGGGCGTGCGGCGCAGATGCTCCCGGTAGAGGTCCTGCACGTCGGGATAGCCGTTGGTGAATCCCCAGGCCACCCGGCCGTTGTGCCCCGCGACCACGTAGGGAACGCCGGGGAACGTCACGCCGGTCACGTTCAGGGGCGTCGCCGCGCCGGTGACCACCAGGTGATTCTCGTACCAGATCGCCGGTGCGGACATCGGCAGGTGCATGTCGTTCGCCAGGAGGGGCTTTCCGGTAGCGGTGCGCGAGCCCGCCACGACCCAGTTGTTACTCCCAAGAGAGCCGCCGGGCGACGGCAGGTCGGCGTGCGAGCCGCTGGCCTCGCTCGCGTGCGAGCCGCTGGCCTCGCTCGCGTGCGAGCCGCTGGACGGCCCTGCGGGGGCACCGGGGCCTTGGGACGTGCTCGCGGCGGGCACGGTGGCCACCTGCGTGGCATCTCCCTCGTCCCCGGCCAGGAAGCGGAAATCGCCGCGCATCACCACCGGCCAATAGTCGGGGGGCGGCGGCTCCAACTCTGCCGCGCGTTCCTCACCCAGGGCGGCGATCAGCCGCGCGCGGAGCAGCTCAGTCTCCCAGTTGATCGACAGGCCCCAGGCAACCATCTTGGGCCAATACAGGGAATGCACCGGCCGCCACGGCTCGGGCTGGTAGCGCAGCAGGACGAACTCGGCCGGCAGTGGCTGGTGCTCGATGCAGGCGTTCACCCCCGCCGCGTACGCTTCAAGATCCGCCCGGCTCTCTGCGTCCAGAAGACGCGCCTCCTCGTCGGCCGCCCGATACATTCCGACGATGCGCACGTTGCGGTCGGCCGGCACAAGCGCGCGGCCGATGATCTCGGCAAGCCGGCCTGCGACCACGCGGCGCTGAAAGTCCATCTGCCAGAGGCGGTCCTGTGCGTGAACGAAGCCCTGCGCGAAAAGCATGTCGTGCGTCGTGCGCGCGTAGATGTGCGGCACGCCCCACCGGTCGCGCAGGATCTCCACCGCGTCGTCCAGGCCGTGCAGCCGCATCTGGCCCGACAGGGTGGGCCTCCGTAATCGCTGCAGGCTCCCGAGCGTAGCATGCACGGCCGCCGAGGTCGCGCGCTCCAGTCTGGCCATCCCTTCCTCTCCTGTTCCTCAACCGCCCGCGCGCTACCCCTTGGTCAGCTCGCGCGCGATGATCACGCGCTGGATCTGGCTTGTGCCCTCGTAGATCTGGTAGATCTTGGCATCGCGCACCAGTTTCTCGACCGGGTACTCCGCGCTATAACCATAACCGCCGAACACCTGAACCGCGTCGATCGTCGCCTTCATGGCCATGTCGGCCGCGAACGCTTTCGCCATCGCAGCTTCCTTGACGTTGGGCAGGTCCTCGTCCACCAGCCAGGCGGCGTGTCGCACGAGATGTTCCGCGGCTTCGATGTTCATGGCCATGTCGGCCAGCATGAAGCTGACGCCCTGGTTGGCCACGATCGGCTTGCCGAAGGCCTTGCGCTCCATCGAGTAGCGCGTGGCTTCGTACAGGGCGCGGCGCGCGACCCCCACCGCAGCCGCTGCCACGGGTGGCCTCGAGCGGTCGAACACCTTCATGGCGATCATGAAGCCCTCGCCCTCCTCACCGATCCGGTTCTCCACCGGCACCCGCACGTCTTCCATGACGATCTCGCCCGTCCAGGCTGCGTGCTGCCCCATCTTGGGAATCGGCTTGCCGATAGTGACGCCCGGCCACTCGCGCTCCACGATGAACGCGCTGATGCCGCGGTGCCGGGCCTCCGGGTCGGTCTTGGCGAAGACGACCGCGAAGCTGGACACGGGTGCGTTGGTGATCCAGGTCTTCGTGCCGTTGAGAAGGTGGTGATCGCCCTTCCTGACCGCGGTCGTCAGGATGCCGGCAACATCGGAGCCGGCGGCCGGCTCGGTCAGCGCATACGAGCCCAGCTCGCCGCCCTCCGTGAGGCGCGGCAGATAGCGCTCCTTCTGCTCCTCCGTGCCGAACAGGATGATCGGCCATGCGGCGAGGTTGTTCAGCATGAGCGCGGTCTGGATGCCGGAACACGCCCACGCCAGTTCTTCGTTGATGATGCATTCCTCGAGCACCCCCATGCCGGGGCCGCCGTACGCTTCGGGGACGTTGGAGCTGATCAGTCCGACCCTCTGCGCCTTCTTGATCACCGCCCAGGGATACTCGCCGCTACGGTCATAGTGCTCTGCCACCGGGAGCATCTCCTTCTTGGCAAAGCTCCGGGCGAGGTCCCGGATCATCTCCTGTTCGCCGGAAAGGTTATAGTTCAGCATGGGTGCGCCTCCTGTCGTCTACTGCTGGCGGCGGGAGCTGTGCGCCACGCCTGGCAGCGCGCCGCTCCGAAACCGCATGCCCACTTTCATGGACTGAGTTTAGCACCCGGCATGCCCCGTGTCAACGGAATCAAAAAAGCCCCGGATATCTCCGGGGCTTCATTTGCAAAAGGGTGTTGGCCTAGAAATTCTTGCGGAACACGACGCTGAACGAATTGTGGAACAGCGTGTTGCCGCCGCCGCCCGAGGCGCACTCCGCCTCGTCGGTGAAGTTCGAGTGCAGGGGCTGGGCGATCTCCGAGTTGCCGGGGTTGACGCCGTCGCCGCTCACGTACACGCTGTACTCGGCCATCTTCCACATGATGAACTCAGCCAGCCCCGGTCCCTTGGAGCCAGACAGCTGCTTGTCGATGACATTGCCCGGCTGGCCGTTCGGCGTCTGGATCAGGAGCACGCCGTCGACCGGGTTGCCGGCCGCATCCACGACCTTGACGAAGATGTTGTGCATGCCGCGGTTCTCACACGGGCTCAGCCGGCGAGCCTCGACCACCGTGAACTGGGTGCTGGCCTTGGGCGCCGGCGCCGCAGCTGCCGCGCTGACGACCGCGGGAGCCGGCGCCGCGGCCACCGCGCGCACCGGCGCACGGGTCGGAACCGGCGTGTTGGTCGGGGGAACCGGCGTCGCGGTCGGGAGCGGCGTGAACGTCGCTGTCGGGATGGGAGTCTCGGTGGGCAGCGGCGTCGCCGTGAAGGTCGGCGTCGGAATCGGCGTCTCCGTGGGCCACGGCGTGTAGGTCGGCGTCACATCGACCGGCATGTCGGCGGCCAGGGCCACGAGGACAGCGCGCTCCTGGAACCCGGCAGCCACGGGCGCCGAACGGCTGACACCATCGTTCTGCGAAACCAACGCATTGATGGCCGCAATTGCAGCTGCGCCAAGCACCCACAGCAGCAGGATGACCACTGCCACCAGGCGGATCTTCGCGCCGGTGCTGCTGCGGCTCCACCAGGACGGCCCGGCCGTCCGGTACATCCCCGTGAGCGCGCCCGGCACGGCGCTGGCTTCGGTGACCGAAGCGTCCGCGACCGCCGCCGGCTGCGGCGCCAGTGGCGCCACCGGTGCGACGTAGACGGCGGCGGTCGGCGCGGGCGCGGGGATGGTGGCGGGCGGTGTGGCCCGGAGATTGCGCTCGCGCAGGCGTCGCGTGACCATCCGGCTCAGGTTCAGCGCCAGCACCGGGTAGTGCATGGCCAGTTGTTCAAAATCGGCCCGGCCCAGCGACCATGCCACCACGTCCGTGAGCGCGGTAACGGTCACGCTCCGGGGCTCCCCCGTCAGGAATCCACCTTCGCCGAAGATATCCCCCGCGCCGATGGTGGCAAACGCGCCTGCCGTGCTGCCGATCTGCACCTGACCCTGGTCAATCAGGTAGAGCGCTTCGCCCTCGGAGCCCTGGCGGTAGACCGTCTGCCCCGCATCGAAGTGCTCCGGGCGCAGGTGCCCGGCAATGTCGCGCAGCTCGCGCGACTGCAGCCCGTGCATCAGCTCCAGCTTGCGCAGGTGCCGCTCGAGCGCCTGGTCCTCGCTCACCCCCAGCGCCACCTTGAGCGCACGGGCGATCGCGGGGCTCTGCTCGAAGATCGCCTTCAGGTCCACATCGCGCAGGGCCCACAGCGACAGGTCCGAGGCGGCCTCGGCCGAGACGCTGTAGCTGCGCCCGAGGACCATATCGGTCTCGCCCAACAGCGATCCGGCGCCCAGGTTGCTGAGGACGCCGATCTGGTCATTCAGCAGACGGGCCCAACCCGAGCGCACCATGTACAGCGCGGAAGCAGGCCGCCCTTGCTGAAACACCATCTCGCCGGCGTTGCGGGTCTCCGCGACCATGCGATCGGCGATCAACGAGCGCTGCTCTTCGGTCAGGACCGAAAAGAGCGGCGTGTTTTCCATCATTGATTCTTTCACGAACGATTCTCCTTATTTGCCCCGCGACTGGCGAAGGGCAATTCGGCTTCGAGACGAGACGCTAGTAATTGCGCCGGAATTCGACGTCCCAGGAGTAATGGCCGTAGCAGCCGCGCTGAGACACGAAATGCGTACAGTCAGCGTCATCGCGGCAGAAGTGCGCGCCGCGCAAGATGTCGAACGAGATGGCGTCCGGCACCGTGGGTGCCGCGGCAGTGTCACTGGTCGCCTGCCGGCCATCGACATCGCGAATGATGTAGACGTCCTTGCCGGGAGGATAGAGGTCGAACTCAGCCATTCCGGATCCCTTGCTCCCGCTCACCAGTTCCTGCTGAACGCCGCCCGCCTCCCGGATGGTCACACCGTTGAGCAAATTGCCGGCCGCATCCCTTACGTATACATGGAGATTATGCTGAAAGCCGCAATTCACCGACAGACCACCCGCAAGGAAGCCGCCTGTCTCCTCCACTGTCCACAGGCGCCGCACGGTGAGCGTGAAATGAGGCCCTGCCGGTGCGACCGCCACCGGCGGCGCAGTCGGCTGCGGTGCGGCGGTGGGCCGCGGCGCGGCGGTCGGCGGCGCGGGAATGTTCTGCGCCACGGAGACCGCATCGATGGCCCCCAGCACACGGACGACCGTGCCGGCCACCCAGGCCAGCGCACCGTTCGAACCCTCGACCTGCCACCAGTCGCCGTTCTCGTTCCGGGCGACGATGGCCGTTTCCTGGCCCCCGCGCAAGGCGCCGATCACGGGATAGGTCCTGCCCGGTCCGCTGCGCAGGTTGACGTTGCCGTCTGCCACCACACGCGCGGGCTGCGGCGGAGGCGTCGGGCTGTTGGTGGCAGCGGGAACCGGCGTTGGCTCGGGCGTCGCGGCCGGCGGCTCGGGCACGGCCGTGGCCGCCGGCGGCACAGCCGTGGGAGAGTGCGCCTCCGTTGCGGTGGGCACGATCACGGTGACCTGCACCGGCGCCAGCGTCGCTGCCTGTGCCTGCACCGGAATCGGCGTCGGCGAGAGATACGCCACCAGCTTCTGGCTGCGTGCGCCCAACATGGCCGCCAGCGCAGCCGTCGCCTCGATGTCCTCGCGCGCACGGCCGGCCGCCAGGTCCGCCTCTGCCAGCGTGACCAACAACTGGCCCGGGTTCGCCAGCTTCAGCTTCTCCAGCGCCCCGGTGGCCTGTTCCAGGTCGCCGTTTTCCGCGTATTCCTGCGCGATCTGCCGCAACGCGACCTCGCGGGCCGCCGCGGAGTTGGCGCCGGCGCCCGACGCACCGCATGACGCAACGAGCGTGACGACGAGCAACAGGACAGGCACCAATACAACGAGCCGCAACCGTGAAGGCGTGCGGCCAGGCGAACGATATTCAGACATCAGGCTGTCGTACAGAGTCCCAGGGACCGTCGCTGCAGGCTTCCTGTCGTGCAGACAGGGCGCCGCGGGCGCTTCCCCCGATCTATTTTGCATTTGGGATTGAAACCCCATGTGTTTTTTAGGATGCAAGCTTTGCCAGCCAAACGACAACGCTGCTATAATGGCTGCACATGGGCCGCAGTATCCTCCGAAAAAGGACTAACGAACCAGTGAGGATGCCGCAGGAAAGAGTGCCGAAGGTGGGAATCGAACCCACATGGGGCAACCCCCAACGGTGTTTGAGACCGTCGCGTCTACCTTTCCGCCACTTCGGCGTAGCAAGTGAAGAGTATAACCCAAGGCGCAGGGTGCGTCAAATCCGTTCTTATTCCAGCCGGTGAGGGTATGTTTCATCTGAACAGACTGGCCTGGCAGGCCGGGGCGTCCATCGTCGTGCTGGCGTCGTCGCTGCGCGATGACGCCCAGCGCAGCATGCGCCGCGGCAGCCCGGGCCGGCCTGAGTACGACGAGGCAGCGCTGCTCGCGGCCGCCCAACGCGGCGATCTCCCGGCCTTCAACCAGATCATCCTCCACTATCAAAGCCTGGCGTACAACATCGCCTACCGCCTGACCAGCGACGACGAGCTCGCGGCCGATGCCACGCAGGATGCGTTCATCAAGGCATATCAGAGGATCAGCCAGTATCGCGGCGGTTCCTTCAAGTCGTGGCTGCTCCGCATCGTGACCAACACCTGTTACGACGCCTTGCGCGCCCGGAAGCGCAGGCCCACCGTCTCTCTCGAGAGCGGCGAGGACGACGACGACGATCCCGATTACGATGCCCGGCTGATGGATCGCTCGGAGCGTCCCGAAGCGTACGCCATGCGCCAGGAGCTCGCCGGGGTGATTCAGGCAGCCATCGGGCAGCTGCCGCCCGATCAGCGGGCCGCCCTGATCCTGTCCGACATCGAAGGGCTGGACTACCAGGAGATCGCAGATGCCACCGGCGCAGCACTCGGGACGGTCAAATCTCGGCTCAGCCGGGCACGCGCCAGGCTGCGCGATCTGCTGCTGGAGCACCAGGAACTTTTGCCTTCCAACTACCGTCTCAGTGACAGGTAGCACACGTCACACCGTATCAGAAGCGCAGGTCGCCTGGTTCTGATCGTGTGACGCGACCGAAATCGTATTGAAACGTGAGTTGTAAATGAGATCATTTTTCGGAGGATCAGCCAGGGCCCACGTCGAGGCAGAGCATCTGTCCGCCTACCTCGATCACCAGGTGTCGCCGGCTGAGCGAGCACGCATACACCTGCACCTGCAGCAGTGTCCTGAATGCCGCGCAGAGCTGGAAAGCCTGCGCCAGACCGTCCAACTGCTCCAGGCGCTGCCGCGCGTCGCCGTGCCGCATGCCTTCACGCTTTCGCAGGCCCAGGTTGGCGTCCGCCAGCCGGCCGGCGCTGCTCCGGTCTGGCTCGGCGGCCTGGTGCGGGGCCTGGGTGCGGCCACTGCCGTCGCCCTGGTGGCCCTGGTCGCTTTCACGGTGCTGCGCCCCGAGGACCAGCCGTGGCGGCCGGCCCAATCGATTGCTCGCGTCTCGCCGACGGCAGCACCCGCCGTTGCGCCTCAGCCACAGGCCCTGGAGGCGCCGGCCGGTAGCACAGCGGCGACCTCGCAGGACGCCGTGGCTGCATTGCCGACCTTGATGGTGGAAGCCGCGCCAACGGAGGCGCCGGCCCCCGCGGCGCCCGCGGCGACGGTTGCGCCGGCCGAACCCGAGCCGGCGGCGATGATCGCGATGGCGCCCGCACCGGCCGAAGAACCCACCCGCGACGAAGAAGAAGTGGTCGCGGGGAGCGCAGCCACTGAGCCGCCGGCCACCGGGGCGCCGGCAGCCAGTGCCAAGGCCGCACCGTCCGAACCGGCGCCGGTCGAACCGGCCATGTCCGCCCCGGCCCTGGCCGAAGCCGCGCCGCCCGCGGCCGCAGCCGCATTCGGCCGCGGAGGCGGAGGACCGGACGAGCCTGTCGGCATTCCCTCCGAGCTGCTGACGCCCGAGCCCGCGCCGCCGGCGCAGCCCCTGGCGACTGCGCTGCCCCATGGCATCCGGTTCGCCTATGCGGATCTCAACGCGCTCTGGGCCGTCGATCGCGATGGCGGCACGCGCCAGCTGGTGCAGGCACGCGGCATCAGCACGCCCCAGCTGTCGCCGGACGAATCGTGGATCGCGTATCAGATCGCGGGGGGCCAGGGCCTGCAGGTGTGGGCCGTGCGCTGGGCGGGCGGCCAGCCGAAGCTGCTGCTCGATGACGCCACCCTGCCCACGGACCGTCTGCCGGCAGGCTACGTGCGCCGCGGAATACGTGAGACCCGTTGGGAGCCGCAGGGCAGCGCGTTGTCCGTCACCCTGTCGCTGGTGCCAGGCCCGGACCGGCCCGACCTCCTGCCCAAGACCGAATTGTGGCGGGTCAATGTAGAGACCGGCGCACTGCGTTATGTCAGCGAGTTGGGCCAGGCCAATCAACCCTACTACTCGCCGGACGGTGCGCGGTATCTCCTGGTTCAGTACGGAACCGAGGCCAGCCCGGAAGGCAGCATCAGCGTGCACGACGCAGCCACCGGGAAGGGGCGCACCGCCGTCACTTTCCCGGCCAGCCCCGGCAAAGCCAGCTACGACTCCCAGGTGGCATGGACGCCCGACAGCAAGGCCGCCTGGGTGGCGATCCCCGAGGCGGACTATGGCCTGCCCGCGCCGCCCAACGGGTCCACCCTGTACCGGGTGACCGCGGCCGGCAAGGGAGAGAAGGTCGGGCAGATCGATGCCTTCCAGGCCTATTGGTCGCCCGACGGCAGCCTGCTGGCGTACACCCGCTTCATCTCCGAATCGCTGGCCACCAATGAGCTCTACCTGGCAGCCGTCGACGGCGCGAGCCCGCAGTTGTACGCCACGATGTCGCAGGGCGAGTTCATCAGCTGGTCGCCCGAGGGCGAGCGGTTCCTGTACCAGGACTCGTTCGAGATCTACGTCGGCCAACCCGAAGAGACGCCTCAGCGACTGACGAACAGCGTCAGCATGGTCGGCCCGCGCTGGGTGTCTGACTCGCAGGTCATGGCGCTTCACGATACGGGCGACGCCTGGTTGCTCACCCTGCGCGATGTGGATGGCGAGGCAACGACCTTGCTGCCGGTGGCGCGGGAAACCGTGTGGGACGTAGGGTTCTGAGTGTTATCGTGCGGCCGGTGGAGCGACCCCTGGTTGTTCCGCCGGCGCTTTTTTGTTTATGGGGCAACCGACATCATGCCTGAGCTACCGGAAGTAGAGACCGTCGCCAGCGACCTCAGAAAGCAACTCATCGGTCGGCGCATCGACGCCGCGCACGTCCTGTGGGAGCGCACCCTGGCGCAGCCGGACCTGCCCACCCTGGAGGAGACGATCGGCGGGCGCCGGATCGTCGACGTCGGCCGCCGCGGCAAATACCTGCTGATCCAGCTGGACGACGGCGAATCGCTGATCGTCCACCTGCGCATGACGGGCCAGCTGGCCGTGGTCGAGGCGGGGAGCCCGCTGCTGTCCGACAAGCACACGCGCGCCTGGTTCCAGTTGGCAGACGGCGAGGCACTGGTCTTCACGGACGCGCGCAAGTTCGGGCGCATCTGGCTGGTCCATGACAGCACGGAGGTCACCGGGAAGCTGGGGCCGGAGCCGTTGGCCTGGGATTTCGCGGCCGAGTCCTTCGCGGAACGCCTCAGCCGGCGGCGGGTGGCCATCAAGGCCGTGCTCCTCGACCAGACGACGGTGGCAGGGGTGGGCAACATCTACGCGGACGAGTCGCTCTTCCGCGCGGGCATCCACCCGCTGCGCAAGGCCGCGACGCTGACCCCCGAGGAGGTCGGGCGCCTGTACCTGAGCATCCGCGAGGTGCTCGACGAGGCGATTCACAAGCGCGGCACGCTCCTGCGCGACTATCGCACGCCCTACGGCGAGGACGGCTACTTCCAGAACGACCTGCGCGTCTACGGCAAGCGGGGCAAGCCCTGTCCCACCTGCGGCTCCCCCATCGAGCGCATCCGGGTCACACAACGCAGCACCCACTTCTGCCCGCATTGCCAGCGTGCAGAAGACCACGCAGCAGAAGGGTAGAGCATACCGGTGATCAACGACACGACTCCAGGCGCCCTCGAGAGCGCGCCGGCCGAACGGGCCCCGCGTCTGTGGGCGCCCACCCTCATCGTCTTCATCTCCAGTGCCTGCATGATGGTGCTGGAACTGGTGGCCGGACGCATCGTCGCGCCCTTCGTGGGCGTGTCGCTCTACACATGGACGACCGTCATCGGCATCATCCTGGCCGGCATGAGCCTGGGCAATTTCCTCGGCGGCCGCCTGGCCGATCGCTGGGCATCCCACCGGCTCCTCGGCGGCCTGTTCCTGCTGGGCGGGCTCACCAGCCTGGGCGTCCTGGCGGTCGATATGCTGGGCGCACAGCTGCCGTCGTCCTGGCCGATCGTGGTGCGCATCGTCGCGCTCGTCACCGCGCTCTTTTTTGTCCCGGCCGTGCTGCTGGGCACGATCTCGCCCGTGGTCATCAAGCTGTCGGTGGACGACCTGGCGCGCACGGGCAGCACGGTGGGGCGCATCTCCGCGGCCGGCACGGCCGGCAGCATCATCGGCACCTTCGCCACCGGTTTTCTGCTCATCGCCTGGTTCGGCACGCACGCGATCGTGTGGGGCGTGGCCGTGGTCCTCATCGTCATGGCGCTGGGCTTCTTCTTCATCAGCACGCGCGCCCGCGGCCGGGCCATCGCACTCGTACTGGCGCTTGCGGCCATCGCGGGGGCCACCGCAGTGGCCTCTGCGGAGGGCTGGATCGCTTCCCGGTGCACCCTCGAGACGAACTACTTCTGCATCCTGGTGCGCGAGGAGGAACGACAGGGCGAAGATGTGCGCGTCCTCGTCCTGGATCGGCTCGTGCACAGCTACAGCTCGCTCGACGATCCGACTCACCTGGTGTACGGCTACGAGAAGGTTTATGCCGAGGCCACGCAATACCAGGCCCAGAGACACGAGAACTTATCCGCCTTGTTCATCGGCGGCGGCGGCTACACGTTTCCGCGCTACATGGAGGCCCTGTATCCCGGCAGCGAGCTGGACGTGATCGAGATCGATCCGGGCGTGACTGAGACGGCCCATGCGCTGTTGGGCCTGCGGCGCGGCGGCGCCATCGCGAGCTACAACGAAGATGCGCGCATGTTCCTCGAGCGGCAGCCGGAGAAGCGTTATTCGCTCATCATGGGCGACGCGTTCAACGACTACTCCGTGCCGTATCACCTGACGACGCGCGAGTTCAACGACCGGGTTGCCGCGTGGCTGGCCGACGACGGGTTATATCTCGTCAACCTCATCGACGGGCCACGCCGGGATTTCCTGCGCGCCTACGTGCACACGCTCCAACAGTCTTTCGACCACGTGTACGTGGTCCCGGCCATCCGGACCTGGCGCGAATCGCCCCGCGTGACGTTCGTGATCGTGGCATCGTCCCAGCCGGTCGACCTGGACCGGTTTGCCACCATCGATGGCGGCGACGATGCGACGCTCCTGGCCGATTTGGTCCTGGACCCGGCGGCCCTGGCAGAGGTCATGGCTGAGGGCGAGCCGGTCGAGCTCACCGACCAGTATGCACCCGTGGACCAGATGCTGGCGCCCGTCGTCCGGGGCGAGGAGGCGCAGCCTGACGCGCCCCAATCGCCGGCGGGCGGCGCCGCGTCGCAATGACACGGGTCGGATATAACAACAGAGGGATATGCGAAACACTGCCTTGCGCCTGAGGTCGGCGCTCCTGTGGATGACCGCGGGGGCAGCAGCCTACGTCTTCGTCCTGAATCGCCTTCTGATCCAGGTGCGCGACCGGCGCTACAAGAGCCTGATGGTGCGCGCCGGGGGACTCTCATCTGCGGGCATCGGTGCGCTGATCGGCTGGCTCACTGCTGGCAGCCGTTGGTCGGCCCTGCCCGCGCTCACATTGGTGGCCACCTTCATCGGGGAGATCCGGCGCCTCGCACTGCGCGCACACCATCGCGGCAGTGCGCCCGTCGCCGAGGACGGGCCGCGGGCCGCGCTCAGCCGGCCCAACACGACGACCGACCTTGTGGTGAAGCGCTACGAGGTGGAGGTTCCGGCGTGGGGCGGGCCGCCGGTACGGGTCGCGCATCTCAGCGACCTGCACCTGAACAGTCACCTGCCGCTATCTTACTACGAGGATGCGCTGCGACGCGTGGCCGGCTACTCGCCCGACCTGCTCTTCATCACCGGCGACTTTGTCTCGCACGCGAAGTACACGCCCCTGCTGCCCGCCGTGCTCGGCCTGGCGACCGGCCGGCTGGGTTCCTATGCGGTGATGGGCAACCACGATTCCTGGGCCGATGCCCCGCGCGTTGCCGACATGGTGGCGTCGACCGGCGTGCACATGATGGGCGGCCGGGAAGTCCGTATACCGGTCGGGGACGGCCATACCATCGCGGTGTACGGATGGGAGCATCCCTGGGCTGACGAAGCGGGCCCCGGCGCGGGAGTCGGAGCCCCCGCGCCGGTCTCGCGGAACGGGGACCTCACCTTACTGCTGACCCACACCCCCGACAACATGTACCGGCTGCAGGGGCTCGGGGTCAATGCGGTCTTTGCCGGCCACTATCACGGCGGGCAGATCCGCGTGCCCGGCCTCGGCCCGATCGTCATCCCGTCGAAATACGGCCGGCTTCTCGACCGCGGTCATTTCGTCTTCGGCGACTCGCATCTCTTCGTCACCTCGGGCGTGGGCTCAGCCGAGCCGCCGGTGCGCCTCTGGTGCCGGCCGGACGTGCTCATCGTCGACTTCCTGCCCGGCATGCAAGGCGGCGCCGAGGACCAACCTGCGGCGCCGCCCACACCCACAAACCGCTAAAACCCGCTGCTATTGGCGCTCGAGCTCGAGCGGATCCAGCTCGACCAGGTCCGGGTCATCCTCGGTGATCTCGAGCGCGAAATCCTCTGCGATGCGCTGGTAGCCCTTGGCGCCCACGATGGCTGAGTAGACATCGCCCCGCGGCAGCGGGCGATCCATGGTGTACACGCCCCCTGTGTCGGTCACGCCGTACGCCAGCACCGTATCGACCTTGCCCTCGCTCTCGTCCTCGTCGAAGTCATCCACCGTCAGCCCGCTCTTCAGGAACACCACGATCGCGTTGGCAATGGGCCGTCCGGTCGCATAATCGAGCACCGTGCCGGTGATCATCACGCCGCGGTCCGCGGCCGGCTGGGGTTTCTGCGCCGGCTTCACCCCGCCAGGGCGCTGGCCGATGCCGAGGCCGGCCTCCTGCACCAGGTCATCGCGAAGGAAGACCTGCAGGTTGTAGCTGCCGTCCGTCAGCCCCTTCTTGCCGCTCAGGCTGAGATCGAGGATCCCTGAGGTTCCGAACTCCCACTCGAGCTCGGTGTCGCCGGTGATGTCCTGGCCCTCGAACTGCCACATGTAGCCCCAATCGATGCCCTCGCGCATGCCCTCGTAGGGCAGGCCCGCGTGAATCTCCTTGATCCCGCTCGCGAACGTCGTGCCCTCGCCCAGGATGCCCGCGTTATCGTCGAAGCCAGTCCCGAAGGTGATCTCGCCGAAGCTCGCCTTGCTGCCCGGCCGCGTCGCGGCGCCGCTCGGCGGCTTGGCCGCCACCTGGCCCCCGCTCGCGCCGATCTGCCGCGCCTCTTCGATGTAGGGCACGGCGCGGTTGACCGGCCGGATCAGGTAGATGACGTTGCCCGATTGGTCCTGCACGCGCGCGGTCGGCACGCCGATCAGCTGGCCCTGCTCGTTGATCGCGGCGCCGCCGGAGTTGCCCTGGTTCACCAGCACGTCCGTCTTGAACCAGTCGAACTCGTCGTCGCCATCCTCGTCCATGAAGCCGGAGATGCGGCCCTCCGTCGCGGTGACCGTGTCGCCGGCAATGCCCGGATAGCCGACCACGATCACGTCATCCAGCGTCTCAACGACGTCCGAATCGGCCAGATCCATCGAGACCACCGGCAGGGTCTCCGGAAGTTCCTGCTTGCTGTTGTAGTAGGCCACCACCTTGAGGACTGCGATGTCGAGCTCCGGATCGTAAGACAACACCTGGGCGATGTAGGACGGCTTCGGCAGGCGCCGCGCGTCATCCGTGATCGCGACGACGGAGAGGCCGCGCGCGTTGAAGAAGTCGCCCGGGGCCAGGCCGAGGTCCTCCAGATCGGAATCGCGGCCGCCGGATACCGGATAGCCCACGCAGTGGAAATTGGTGAGGATGTACCCCTCCTGGTCCAGCATCGTGCCCGAGCACAGGCTGCCCGCATCCTCGTCGGCATCAAACGGCGTCATCAACTTCACGGAGGCGCGCAGGATGCGCTGAGCCACATCCTTGTCGAGCGCCTGCACCGCGGGCGCACCTCCAACCAGGCCCACTGCAAGGCTCAGGAGCAGCAGGCCAAGGAGGATCATGGACCGGCGATTGACCGTCATGGCGCCACCTCCTGTCCCAGGTCCAGGGAGTTGAGGATGCGATCCCACGTCCCCTGCACCCCGTCGAACGCACCCGCATCGGCCAGCAGGGTGACGATCAGCAGGTCATCGCCCTGGCGCAGCAGCACGTCCGCGGCGTGTGCGACCACGGGGATGCTGTTCGGCGTGGCCATCACCGGCTCCGCCACGTAGGCGTAATCCACGCGCACGGCATCCTGGCCGCGCAGCTCCATGGGCTCCATGCTCAGCACCTTGTAGCCCAGCAGATCCTTGGCCCGGCCGTCGGCCCACACGAGCGCCACGTCGCCCAACGTCCGGGCACTTGTGCTGACCTCGGTCGCGGGCATCCGGCGCACGGTCAGGCGTGGCGGAAACAGGCCGGCTTCGAACGACTCGCCCACATCGAGCAGCACGTCATCCGCTGCGCCGAGTGGCGCCCAGTCGGCAGGATAGCTGACGCTGAGATTGCCCTCGCTGAACTGCGCGGACCGGTTGATGACGGCCGTACGCACCGCGAAGCCGACCGCCAGCAGAAGGAGCACCGTCGCCCAGACCAACCATTCGGGTTCCTCTTCGCGCAGAAGGAAGCGCCGCGCTCGCACGGTTGCTGTCGACATCATACGGCTCCTTCACGCACGGCGACGGGCGCCCGCAGCGTGCGGCGCATCATCGCGAACAGGAAGATGAACGTGGCAGCCGCCAGCACGGCGGCTGCGATCAGGCCATTGATCGGGGTCGGCCGGAGCCCGCTGCGCGTGATCTCGTTCAGCAGCGTGGTGACCGCGCCGTTCAGGACCGCCGCGAGCACCAGGCCCACCGGCAGCCAGAATGGGCCGCGATTCTCGAACCTGGCGCGGCCGAGGAAATAGCCCATGACGCCGGCGAAGGAAGCGTGCGCCAGTGCGATCACGGCTACCCGGACCGCGGCCAGGCCCAACTCGACGCCCCCGTTCTCGAGAACATACTGGATGTTGAGGAACGTGGCATACCCGAGGCCCGCGGCCGCACCGTAGATGATGCCGTCGATCCGCTCGTCGAACTCGGCGCTGCGGTAGATGCTGTAGCGCACGGCCGCGTATTTGAGGAACTCCTGGATGATGCCGACGATGCAGATGCCGGCCACAAGGCGCAGAGCCAGCGTGCCGCTCGCCCAGTCGTTGACCCGGAAGACGTCACGGATCAAGGGCTGGCCGACCGCCGCAGCCAGCAGGCCCGCCAGAACGAAGACCGCGCCGACGTACTGCTTCGGCTCAGGCTCGACCCGATCCTGCAGGTAGAACACGACCAGCCAGACTGCGGCCGGGACCAACGCCAGCAACAGGCTGGCGACGAACAGGAACGGGCGCGGCAAGGCGCCGCGCAGCGAGGGGGCCAGGAAGAAGACCGCGGCCATGAATGCGGCCAGCCCTACCACCAGCGCCACCATGGCCACCCATGCGCCGCGCCGGTTGCGGCCCACCCGCGCATAATGATCCTCACAAAAGGCGCGGCCGCCGAGCATCCTGGCCGCGCCTGCGATCGGTTTTTGGCAAACACAGCAGATATCACCGGGCATCGTGGATCGTCCTCCTCTTGGGGGCAGTCACAGAGCAACAATCTCTGGCCCTGGAGCGCCTGTGCATCACAGATAGCGCCAGGATGAAGATGCTAGGGTGTGGGGCGTGTCTACTTGAGTCGCGCACGCACCTGCTTGATGACGAAATCATTGGTGGTATGCTGGCCAGTCGCGGCCTTCGAGTAGATCAGCTCGGAATCGATGGTCACCTCGAACCGGCCACCGCCCGACGGCACCAGGGTGATGGACCCGATCGGGTGTGTGGAGCCGACGAAGGGCTTGAATGTCGTGACTAACGCCTCCGCCAGACTGACGGCACGAGGGGTGTAGTTTCAAGCCACACAGAATTCGATGGTGATGCGCATGTGTCCTCCGCGGTTGGCTGCTTCGTGCGTTACGGCTGTTCCGGCCACTCGACGGCCGACTCGACGATAGCGCCGGGCTCTGTCGCGGTTTCCAACAGGGCCAGGGCCTCTCTCACCACTGCCATCTGGATCGCCGCGTCGCCGGCGGGCCCCAGCGGCGCACCGTAGGGAAAGCGGACATGCAACGTGCGCGGCGCCCTGACGTTCCCGCCGATCTCGCGGTTCATCACCACGCAGACGGTCGGAATCCCTTGCGCCTCGATGGCCCTGGCGATCAATCCGACGGACTGCTGGCAGAGCGGTCAGCACGGCGTCAGGAAAGCGGCGTGCACCCCCTCCGCCGCCAGGCGCCGGGCCACCGCCGGCGCGGTCTTGCCGGTTAGCTGCATGGTCTCAGGCAGGTACCCCATGAAGCTGTAGGACCACGGATGCAGCCCGCCGATCACCCGCTCCCCGGCGAGGCGCTGGAAGTGCGCAAACGGCATGGCCACGTTGACATCCCGCGCCACGTGTTGGTGGTCGTAGTGCGAGTGCGCGATCGAGAGGCGCTCCGGCGGCGTGTCGACGTGGATCGCGCGGAAAGACGGATCGCCGAGATCGTTCCAGGCGTCGAAAGGCACCTGCGAGTCTGCACAGTACAGCCCGCAGGTGCTGATCAATGCGACCGAGGCCGACGACAGCGGTCGGTCGAGCGGCGTCCAGGGGGTTTCGGCGTTGATGACCCAGGAGAAATGCCGGTACAGCCGATCGCGGATGCGCGCCTGGGCGGCCTCGAGCTTGGCAGTCAGTGGCATGTGCCTCCCGGTTCCACGCCGTCACGCGTCCTCAGGCCACGGGGGGGAGGGACTGGCGCGCCTGCGCGAACTGCGCTTCCAGCTCTGCGCGGCGCTCTGCGGCTGCATGCCGCCCTTCCTCGATCACCATGTTGAGGCGCTGCCGGATCGTTTCCTGGGTCTGCGAGCCGGATTGTGGCGCGGTGAGCAGGACGATGGCAGCGCCAGTCAGCGCGCCCAGAATGAGGCCCTCAAGAAACTTTCCCATGCGTGCTACGCTCCTTCTCAGTGTCAAGGCTGATTCGATGCGCTGTAGCATAGCCCCTTGTGGGCGTCAGGACGGGCACAAGGCCCTATGCTACTCATCAAATGGTCCTTGACGAGGTACTTGCCTTCAGGCATGAACTGTCAGGACCCAAGTATAGCATATCGCTGGGCGCAGTGGAAAGCGCAATTTACATCCCGGCGGAAGAACACCGAACCTCCCCCAGCAACCCCGGCGCCTGCAGTCCGCGAAGGCCGGAGAGAGGCTCGGAACCATCAATACGACTTCCCGATCATGACGACTTGTGGTAACATCCTCCCAGGGCAATCGAAGGCACGAAGTGCTCTCACGGCCCGCGGCCTCGCCTCTTCAGCCACCGGCAGAGCGGCGGGTTGGGGTGCACGGGGAGCCAGCTTCCGTAACGTCAACGAACTCCTGGCGCCAGATGACTCACACTGCAGCAGCAGCTGGCGACCAGGACGCAGTACCGCCGGAGAAAGCCAGTGCACTGCTCGACTCCCGTCTTACAGATCGTTCCCGAAGGTTCCCTGCTCCCAGCAGGTCATCTGACGCCCGCCGTTCCCCCTGACCTGTCCGGTCAAGCTACCCGCAAGCGCACCCCCGCAGCCTTCGAAGCCGAGTCCACCCATCGGTCCGACAGGTCAGGCTGTTGTCAGAACACTCCGTTGCGAATGTTTCGACGGTGGAAACATTCGCGTGCTATGCTGACCTCGTCAGATAGTGGAGGATACCTGTGAACCAATCACAACAGAAGATTCATCGCATGGCGCAGATCGAAGAACTGCTCTGGGCTCATCCCGAAGGGTTATCGCCGGCACGTATCGCTGAGCGCATCGGCATCACACGCGGCACGATGAGCAAGTACATGTCCCAGGGCGATCTGCCGCCCAGCATCTACGAAGACGACTTCGATGGAGGCAAGCTCAAGGTGGACCGCGAGTCGGACCTGATGCGCGTCAACTTCAGCCTCCATGAGATTGCCGCGCTCCACATCGCCACTCGGCTGCTGGCCACCCACATGGACAAACACAACCCACATGCGGCCTCGGCGCTCCGCAAGCTGGGCATTGCGCTCTCACGTCTGGATCACAACGTCAGCCAGCACCTGCTGCGATCCGCGGACGCCATGGACGAAGCCTCCGCCTACCGGGATCCCGTCTATCTGAAGGTTCTGGAAGCCTTGACCGTCGGCTGGTCTTCCGGCTGCAAGGTGCGCATCGAGCACCAGAAGGACGATGGCCTCGTTACCGAGTATCTCTTCGCGCCGTACTTCATCGAGCCCTATGCGCCCGGCCACTCCGCCTACGTCATTGGCCACCGCGAGCCACCCGGCGCGATCCGCACCCTCAAGATCGAGCGCATCCGCTCGGCCGAGGTAACGGCTGAACGGTACACCATCCCAGATGAGTTCGACGTGTCCGCCCTGCTCGCGGACGCCTGGGGCATCTGGTACAGCGATGATGAACCGGTGGAGATCACCCTGCGCTTTCACCCGCGCGTGGCACGCCGCGTGCGCGAGAACCGCTGGCATCGCTCCCAGAGCCTGGAGGAACAGCCGGATGGCAGCATCGTGTGGCGCGCAGCGATCGCGCAGCCCCAGGAGATGATGCCGTGGATCCGAGGCTGGGGCGCGGACTGCGAGGTCCTGGTGCCGGAGGAGCTGCGGCAGGAGTTGCAGCGCGAGGCGGCAAGGCTGAGGGAGATCTATGGCGAGTGACGATCTAGGGCCACTCCTGGTCGCGTGCTGGGGCAAGACTGGCAGCGAGACGCCCTACCACCCTGCGATCTATCACATGTTAGATGTCGGTCGCGTTGCACAGGTTCTCCTCGCGCCACCAGCGTCACCGCGTTGGCGCCGGAGCCTGGCGGACGTTCTTGGGGTGGAGGCTGACGCGCTCGCGACATGGCTCCCATACTTCATCGCTCTGCATGACATCGGTAAGCTATCGCCCGACTTCCAAAGGCAAGTCCCAGAGCAGGCCGCCCGGCTAAGAAACGCGGGACTGCCGCTGGAACCAGAAGGTGGCCTGCATCATCCTCTCTACACACAGCAGTTCCTCTCCCAAAATCTGGTGTCCGCCACAGGCATCGAACTCCCGCCGACGCTTGCACAGACACTTGCGGAAGCCATGGGCGGGCATCACGGCCGGTTTGTAACTCCACAGGACGGCAGGAGGGTCCAAAACCAAGTCCTTCTCTACGAAGCGGAGCTGTGGCTACGGCTGCGCTCAGAGGCTGCGCAGCGGCTGGCCGAGTGCCTGCTGACCCTGCCAGTCGAATGGCCAGCTCCAGTGGACATATCGGCGTCCGTTATGCTGCTGACGGGATTCACGGTGTTGTGTGATTGGCTGGGGTCGGACACTTATCACTTTCCCTGTAGCGCGGAGACATGGGACAACTATGTGGCTCTGAGTTGGAAGCTTGCCCAAGAGGCCGCATGCCGGGCTGGCTTCCTAAACTCCTCCACATCGCTGGCCCCTGTCATGTTCTGCGACCTCTTCCCTGACAAACACCCGCCCAGGCCACTTCAGTCGGCCATAGATGACATTCCTGACAACATCCTTGCGACAGCATGTCTGGCCATCATAGAGGCGCCCACCGGCGAAGGGAAGACCGAAGCGGGCCTTGCGCTCGCCCATCGCATCGCGCGACTCCGCGGAACAGATGAGTTCTACTACGCATTACCAACGACTGCCACTAGTAACCAAATGTTCCTGCGTCTCCAAGAGCACCTGACGGACCGACTGAAATTGACCGACCGGTGCAAGCTAGTCCACGGACAGGCCTACCTGATCGAAGATGATCTGCGGCTACAGCTGTCAAACCCCAGCGGAAAAGCAGGAGTGCACGAAGGTCTCGAGTGGTTCGCGCCGCGAAAGCGAGCCCTGCTTGCACCGTTCGGGGTGGGCACAGTCGACCAACTTGAGTTGGCGGTTCTCAACGTCAAGCACGCATCGCTCCGCATGATCGGCCTGGCGCAGAAAGTCATCATCATCGATGAGGTCCATGCCTATGACACATACATGACTACAATCATCGAGCTCCTGCTGACATGGCTGAGGAGCATCGGAAGCTCCGTCATACTCCTCTCAGCAACCTTGCCTCAGTCTCGACGCGCAGCACTCGCCACTGCCTACGGAGCCCCTGAACTGGCCACTACGATGGCGTCTTACCCCGCACTGTCAATCTACAGTGCCGGGGGCCAGCACCGGACTAGTCCGGCGGCATGCTCACCGGACCGCCGCATTGGGCTGCACTGGCTGACTCACGGTGAAGATGAGGAGACAGAGAAGGCCTGTTGGCTCCTACAGCAGGTTGCCGACGGGGGATGTGCGTGCTGGATGGCGAACACTGTACGAAAAGCGCAGGACATCTATCGAGCTCTGCTGGAGATCGAGGCGCCCGGCGTGGACCTGACTCTCCTGCATGCTCAGTTTCCGCTGGACGACCGCCAGTCCCGGGAAGGATCGCTACGAGACAGCTATGGGCCTCATGGGATCAGGCCGCACCGCGGCATCGTCGTCGGCACCCAGGTCCTGGAGCAAAGTCTCGATCTGGACTTTGATGTGATGGCAACAGATCTCGCTCCGATCGACCTGATCCTCCAACGCGCCGGAAGACTGCACCGCCACGACCGTCCACGACCGACCGCCCACACCCAACCTCAGCTATGGATCAACCTGGCTTTGACCCCCGACGGTCCCGACCTGGGCGTTGATGTGTGGGTGTACGCACCCTTCCTGCTGTTACAGACGTGGCAGACGCTCTCCGACAGAAACGAGCTTGTCCTGCCGGCTGATTACCGCAAGCTCATCGATACAGTCTATGACGCAGCCAACGGATCCTACCGGGGGCCCTTTGTGGATGCGTGGCGTGCGCTGCACTACGCCGAAGCAGCAGCAGCTCAAGCGGCGCAGAATCGGTTGCTTCCAGAGCCAGATGCTGAATGGAGCATCGCCGCGGCTGCCGCGCGGCTCATGTTTGAAGAAAGCGACAGCGGCGCAGCCTGGATCGCTGCCCGCACCCGGCTGGGCGATGAGAGCATCGTCGTCATCCCTTTGGAGAAGCACGATCATGGCACCTGCGCGCGGCCTGGCCCGATCGGCCCAACAGTGAGAGTTGACCAGCCGCCAGCCCGCGAAGATGAACTCGCTCTTCTTCGACGTCAGTTACGCATTCATCACCGAGATGCGGTCAGATACCTTCGGGAACAACTTGATGACCACCCTCCGCTGTTCAAAGACTCAGCGCTGCTCAAGAACTGCTCGCCGCTCTGGCTGGAAGGAGGTGAGGCGCACTGGTACATCAACGGACGCGCCATTACCCTGAAGTTGGATCCCAACCTGGGACTGACGATTACGAAGGAAGGAGGAAAGCGTGCCGGACGAAGTGAATCATGGGTTCAGCTTTAATCTCCGGCGGGAACCTTGGATCACGCTGGAGCGAGACGACGGT
>CAZMIS010000017.1:6207-22889 GCA_964566325.1 uncultured Anaerolineales bacterium | reverse complement strand
CGGTCAGCAGGAACAGCAGGCCCCCGGAGACCGCGGGCAAGTGGGCCAGCGCGACAAGGAGTCTCCCTCGCCGCCTAGCCCTGCGCCAACTGACGACAAGGGAGATCACCGCCACCAGCGCGACCGCCGGCGGGAAGATCAGGTCAGGCAGGGTGCCGACGAGTGAGTAGTCGGTGATACTGAGGAGCCACAGGGTGAGGCCCAACACCAGGCTGAGCACCGTAAGCCTCTGCCACCAGCGCGACGGGCTCGATACCGCTAATCGATCGGACATTGAGCGTTGCTCCCCTCTGACCGAAGCAACTGCCCTTCGATGCTCACCATCCCCTGGGCCTGCCGGCGCACAGTGATGCAGCCCGTCTCCGTGGACAGGCGGTTGATGTCGCTGCCGTAACAAGTATACAGAAAAGCACCGGGAGTCAGTTCTTGGCGCGTCCAAAGGCCCGTGTCGCCGGGCCGCGGCCGTAGGTCCAGCGCGTTACGGTGACTGATCCAGTTCCTCTGGCGTCGCCCCCAAGCGGTGCAACAGGGCTGCCACGAGCTGCCGCGCTTCATCACGCCTGATGGCCGCGTCCAATGGGTGTCCGCGTTTCGCACAGCCTGATCGAGCGATCAGCCTAATCGAAAGCCATCGCCTGCAGCTTATCTGCAGGCGATGGCTGGCTCTGAAGCCCTACTCCGCGGCACTCGGCATGGCGCCGAAAACCTGATCGAAGAACTGCGTCGGATCGAGAGTATCCTGCCACTGGCGATGCCATTCCACGTAATCGGCATAGCGATAACGGGGCAGGGTCAAGAAGCGCGCCGTCTCGACAGGGCCCAGCGCGCGCATCAAGGCTTCTATCCCTTTCTTGATCATCGTTTCTTCAGGCAAATACCTTTGGGTTGTCATTTCAGGCCCACTTTCTCACAATACGCAACCGGGTTACCGCACCATACGGTCATGGCAGCCCGCTGGAGCTGACGCAGTAACCGATCATCCACAGTGACGAAGTCACAACCCGCTTCTTCGGCCAAAGCGGCATGGGCGGCGTCGGCCGGCTTCAATCCCTTGTTGAGCAGACTCTCAGCGCGGCGCCGAGCCTGCCCAGCATCCAGGTTGGAATCGGTGCCGATCTCTGCAATCAACGACTCCATGTGCTGGCGCCTTGCCGGATCCGGGTTCGCCGCAATCTCGACACGATGCGCCGGCGAGATGACGAGAACGAGTTCCTGCGACCGGACATAGCTCAGTATCAACTGAACGGCGTCCGCCTCCAGCCTGATGCGCAACTGATCCTGATCATCCAGCGGCCGGTTGAGGGCGCACACGTCCAGATAGACACGCCTGCCAAGCTGCTGAGCTGTCGAACCGGTATCAGATGCCATATCGTTCTCTCCATCGCATCCATTGTAGCGGCGAAGCTTGGGCTTGGCAAGCAACCGCGAAGTTCCACGGTTGGCCACGTTGGTCTTCTGCCAAGGCACGAGCTGGTCTACCTGGCATCGATTGCTGCAGATCGCAGCCTTCACAACCGCTCGCGAAGCTTCTTGGCGCGCGCATCACGATGGTTGAGGATCTCCTATGGCACGTGGCGTGACAACGGCGCCCCCACCAGTCGATAGGGTGCGCACTCCGCAGGCAAGATCGTCAGCAGCCGTGCCTGAACCTCGTGATCCGTCGCGTGGAACTCGAACCCGTGGCCGCGCCCAAGGCGAAACCAGCAGTCTACGTCTTCGGTGATCGATTTGTTGAGGCATACTGCTCGCTGCTCATTCCGTTCCATTCACGCCGCCAGCCCTTCTCTCCTCAGCATCGCCAACGCAGCCGCCAGCTGCAAGACACGTGGCAGTTGTCGAAGAGGCAACCGTCCAGCTCCAGCCCCGACATGCGCCAGGGACCCAGGATGCCGTTTCGCTTCGAACGATATGTCCTGCCGACGATGTGCCTCATCGCTCCTCCGGCTCCGATGCCGACGGATCTGAGTCCCCTCGCCTCCGCATACCACACCCTGCATTCACCGACACTTCTCGCCCACCTCATCCCCGAACGCTTCGCACGGCGGGCTCCAGAAGGTCACGCGGCACCCCTCAGCCTTCTGATCCAGTTCGATCGTTTCGAGACGGAAGAGATATGAGCCGCCTGACCTGCAGAAGTAGTTATACCCGCAGCTATACTCGGTGGAAGCATTGTTGCTGGACCCACAGACCAAAGAACTCTCGGAGGCCTCGATATCGAGCGAAAATGGACAGGAGAAGCCTCGACGCGCCGCCATCCACGCGTCGATGCCGGCGTCCGATGCGGTGAGTGAGCGGGCCAGTCCGGCATCGCCTGTCATTAGGGCGTCAGTGAAGGCGCGGGCCACCCGCCCGCAGTCGGTCGAGCGGACGATCGGATCCAGGATCCGGGGCACTGCGATGCCCAGTCCGAACAGGATCAGGCAAACGCCGAGACCCGCACCGAGAGCCCCAAGAAGGAGGCTGAATCGAGAGCGCCTAATGCCCCTCATGGCCGTGTACCGCGCTGCATCTCAGCGCCGCGCTGCCAGAGTCTGGCAACGGCTTTCATTTGATCGGACACTGAGCATTGCTCCCCTCTGACCGCAGCAGCAGCCCCTCGATGCTGACCGTTCCCTGGGCCTGCTGGCGCACAGTGATGCAGCCCGTCTCCGTGGACAGGCGGTTGATGTCGGTACCGTAGCAGGTATACCAGAAAGCACCCGGCGCCAGTTCTTGACGCGTCCAAAGGCCCGTGTCTCCCGGCCACGGCTGCACGTTCAGCGCATTATCGTAGAACACCAAGACATCAGCCAGGTCAGCCTCCGTCACTGACTGAAAAGCGTCGGTAGTTCTCTGGCCATCTGGGTACCGTACAGGCCGGCAGGGCTTGCCGGGCAAGTAGAAGCCGTCGAGGAAGACAGCGATGATTACACATAGCCCGAGGATGATCAGCACGCCGCAGCCAGCGGCTACGGTCTTTCCGCGTACGCCTCGCTCTCTATCATCTATCTTCACGATCTCGATCCTTCACCTTCGGCCGCCCACCACAACGAGATCCTCCGGCCCATAGACGTGCCGGGCCACGAGGGCATACCACTTCCCGTCGGGCGACGCTAACACGTCCGCATGCCGGCCCGCAAAGTACAGCCGATCCGCCGGTTCGTAGTACTCGCTCAGCAGCGGTCGGACGCACGCCCCGTTGGGGCACGGCTCACGATACAGGCCGTCGAGCGCGCCGTCCCACCGCCGGCTCGCGGCCCCGGCCACGTCGTAGGCCAGCACCGGTCCCGGGGCGCCGTCTTGCCATGCACCCGTCCGGTCGTAGCCTGCGCCCCGCCAGGTGCGGTACACCAGCGTCTGCCCGTCGGCCCACCCCAACGGCTCATAGACCAGCGGCCTTATCTCCGCCCCGGCCTGCAGGGCTTTCACCACGCCGGCCACCTGGTCCGGCCGCTCGACCTGTCGCAGCTCGGCGCCCTCAGCCGCCCTTACGGCCGGCTGGTACCGTCCGACTGCGAACGGCAACACGAGCACGCCCGCAAGCCCGGCCAGGCATACGTAGAACGCAGGCCGCCGCCAGACCTGAGAACGCCGGCGTGCGATCAGCAGACCGGCAGCGCCGAGCGCGGCGAGCAATGCGCCTGCCGAAATGAGCACATAGCGCGTCAGGTCGGCGAGCAGCAGAGTCGCACCAAAGTGCGGGGCCGCCACTAACCAGTTCAGGACCGGAGCCCGGATGCCGAGCGCCTCCAGCGCCCGCATCGGAAGCGGCAGTAGCAAGATGGCCCAGAACGGGAGGGCCAGCAGGACGGCCACAACAATCAGGAGAATGGACGTGCGTTTCATGTGCTCACTCCCGCAGCAGGGGCAGACTCTTGCTTACTCTGGCGCTGCACTATCCACAGGATCCCGGTGAGCAGCGCCAGGGCCAGGAACGCGCCACCGAAAACCGTGTAGTACGGTATCAGAAGATCGGCCATAGCGTACCATCTTCCCGCCGCCATGGCGCCCGCATTGCGCAGGCCGTTGATCAATTCCGCGCGGACCGTAGCCAGGGCGATCACCGCGCCCGCCGTCAGAGTCCAGAGAAAAGCGCTGGCCCGGAGCGCCCGCGACATCCAGGTTCGCAAAGGGAATTTGCTCATATGCATGCTCCCATGGGTGATATGAAGGCGCTGTCCGCGCCTTGTGGTAAGTTCAGCCGGCTGTGAGTCGGGTTATTCGGCGTCTTCCCAAGCAGCACGTTCACGGTGTCACAACGTTTGCGACACCGCCCAGGATGCGCATGCTGTGAACCCTACTCGTTTCGACAGACGTCTGGCATCGGCCGCCGGTTCCTCAGCCGGCGCAGGCCGATCACGGTTGCCCGGTCAGGTCCCAACTCAGCCGCCAGGGGCCGGGCACGTACTCTGTGTAGCTGTTGACTTCGACCTGGTACATGCCCGGCACGATCTCGCCCGTGGCCGGATCCATGACGGCGAACCCTGGCGCCAGCGTGCATGGCCCCTGCCCCAGCGCGTCCAGGGTCGGCGCGCCCGCGCCGGTGGGTCCGGTAATGCGGAGGCCGCAGAACCCGAAGAGGCCCGGCCGTCCGCTGCCGGCCGCAGGCTGCGGGACAAGCATCAGATAAACGTCCTCATTGACGGCTACGAGCTGCGCCTCGGCGAAATGCGCGGTGTAGCCGCCGATCTTGAACGAAATGTCCACCGGCCAGGGGTCGCTCAGCGGCGGCCGCCCGGCCTGGGCCTGGAGTTGGATGCCTGACGGCACTGTGACGTCGAAGCTGGCGCGGCCGGGGCGCAGCACCGCGATGCCCGGAAAGGTCACGGTGACACGGCGGGCCAGCGGCGCCAACGGCGGCAGCGTCAGCGCCTGGAAGCCCAGCTCCGGCCCAACATCGGACACACCCGTTTCGCCGGCCGGCCCCCAGACGACATCGGGCATGTCGCCAGCGTAGCGCGTACCCTGCTCGTCCGTCACGGTCAGCGCCCATTGCTCCGAACCCGGATCCCGCCGGACGAGCTGATAGAGCTGCACGTCCGCAGGGGGATTCTGCAGGTCAGCCACGACCCGGATCAAGCGGTCCGTATGGGTGGCTTCCGTGACCTGCAAGGTGAGACCGTGGTGCGTGTCGGTGGCGGCTGCCGGCCGCAGGGTGATCGGCACGGCCGGAGCGGCCCCGCGGCCCGGCACAGCCCAGCTCAGCCGCCACGGGCCAGGCACGGTCACGTCGACGCTCTCGATCTGCACCGGAATAGCTGTGGCCGGCAGGGGTATGTCTGGATTCAGGTCGAGGCTGAACCGCAGCTTCTGGCCGGCGTCGTCGTAGCTGCCCGATGCGCCAAGCCAGAGCCCGGAGTCCGCTGGCCCTGGGCTGATGGCCGTCAACGTGCGCCCATCTTGTCCGGTGATGCCCGTAAGCTCGAGCGCCAGCGCCAGGCGGCCGGTCGCTTGCTCCACCAGCCGGGCGTCGGTGACATGCACAGGAAAGCCGGCGACGTCGAGCCGGATGTCCAGCGGCCAGCAGTCGCCGGCCCGCACACCCGGCGGCAGGGCCACCTCGAAGGTCGCGTCGACCGGCATGGAGACCCGGAGGCTGTCAATCGTCAAAGTCAGGCGCGTTGCGAGCGCACTCACCGCCGGAAAGGCCAGTTCCTGCTCCAGAACGGTCGGCGGTGGGGCGGGCGTGGCGCCTGCTTCGACGTGAATAACCTCAACCGCCACCGTGGAGTCGCCGGCTGCAGGCGCCGCCTCCCGATAGAGGTGTCCTATGTCGTCGCGCAGCACCGGCAGCGTCATACCGCCGCTCACGCTCCAGATCTGCCAGGTCGGGTCGGTCCAAACGCCGCGGAGCGTAAGCGCGGTCGTCTGCGGGCTGTGCGCGACCTGCACGACGCTGAGGGTGATGCCCGCCTGCGTGTCGCTGGCGCCGGCCGGCTGATACGGCTCGGCAAAGAGCTGGGAGACCAGCGGGCCGGTGGCGGGACGCAGCGCCAGCGCGACGGCCCAGTTCTCAGGCGCGGCGCCTGGCGGCAGCAGCGGCAGGCGGTCCAGCTCCAGGGTGGCGGTGTAGACATTGGATGGCAGCGGAGGGAATGCGATCGTGGCGGCGCCCCAGCGCAGCGCATAGTCGCCGGCGTTCAGGCTGCTGCCATCGGGCAGGCGCAATCGGGCGGTAAAGTCCGCTGCGCCCCGGGCAGAGCTGCCCTGGGCGGGCAGGCCCCGGCTGCTCAGCACCACGCTCGTGCGGCCGGCGTCGGCGATGACCTGCTCGACGCGCAGCGTGATGCCATCACGTTCCAGCTGCACCGGCGCTACGAGCACACGCGCGTCCGCCAGGTTCACAAAACCAATGCCTGGCACGTAACCGAGCAGGCGTTGCACTTGGGCCCACACGCGCTGCGGGCCGAGCGCGCCCACTGCGAGCGCCAGGATCACCAGCAGCGCGGCCATCCCGGCCGCCCAGCGCAGGCTGCGCGGCGTCGCGCGCCAGCGCTGCCATAACCGCGGCGCTAGCTCGTGACGAGTTTGTGAACCGGTTACGGCCACGGCTTGCGCGTTCAACTGCCGTTCCAACCGCTCGACGAACGCCGGCGCAGGGTCGCCTGTGGCGTAATGGCGCAGCAACGCTTGCTCCACCCCCTGCTCGGCAGGGTTCAGTGCCATATCAGCGTGCATGGTCTACCTCCCACTCGTCGTGCAGCCGGGCCAGGAGGCGGTGGACTGCCATCTTGACGGCCGCCTCACGTTTGCCGAGAACCTCGCCGATTGCGCGGTAGGTCAGGCCCGCTGCATAGCGCAGCCGCAGCAGCTCACGCTGCTCCTCATTTAGCCGGGCAAGCCACTGCGCCAGGTCGGCCGACGTTTCATCGGCCAACACCTGGGCGAGAGGATCGGGATCGTGCGCGTGAGGATCTGCTAGGTCATCCAGGCGTGTCGTCGGACGTGCACGGCGATGATGGCCCGCGACCGTGCGGCGGGCGATGCTGAAGAGCCAGCCCGCAAATGCGCCGCGCTCGCGATACGCGGGCAGCCCGCGCAGCGCGGCCGTGAACACCTCGGCGGTCAGGTCCTCTGCATCCGCCCGGTTGCCGACGCGGCTGTAGATGTAGCGATGGACCGGCCCCACGTAACGCCGGTAAAGCTGGGCGAACGCCGCAGGGCGCCGCTGCGCTTCCTGCACCAGCCAGGCATCGCCGTCAGTGGGCGTGGGTTCCGTTGCATCCGTCAAGGCCAACTCAGCCACGGCTCCTCCCTGGTTCGTTCGATCTTCTGTCATAGATATTGCGGGAGGGGCGAAAAGGTAACACTCAAGGTTGGGCTGGCCCTGTGCGAAGCATCGTGCCGATGCGGAACGCGGCCACGACTTCCTCGAAATCGCGCAGCTCCTCCGCGGTCCCGTAGTACGTGCCCAGGACGAGTGTGCTCTGGCCGAGCCTGATCAGCACGCGGCGGTCCTTCGCGCCTGCGGCGATTGCCCAGGGGCGCTCGTTCTCCACCACGATCGCGTTGAAACCGTCCACCGTTGCATCCGCGACACGGGTGTACGTATGATACTGCTCGTACCCAGCCGGCACGCGGTGACTCGTGAACTGCTCGCCGGCGCCGGCGGCGAACGCTGCGGCCAGTTCCTCGGGGCTCCACCAATTGTAGGCCGACGCACCCTCGTTCATGAAGCCCGGCGGCAGCAGCGTGAAGTAGAACGCCGGCGGCGCCACGGGATTCTCGGTGGGCGGACCGGCCACGCAGTAGACGCGGCTCAGCGCGGTCACCTGGCACTGCTCCCAGTCCGCGGGGCGCGCAAACTGAACGCCGAAAGCCTCGTCCGCGTCGGGCACGAAGCCCGGCGCCAGCGCCGGGGTGGGCGCCGGCGCCGCCAGCGGCGTGGGCAGTGGCTGCGTGATGTCCGCGGTGACGGCCTCAAAGACCTGCGGATCGAGGTAGGGCTGCGCGCTGCCGAGGAGGAAGCGCTCGACCGCACGATCGGGGTCGGCCAGGCAGGTTGCCAGCGGATTGGCGGCGGGATAGCCGAACCAGAGCGTGCCGCCGTACGCGGTCATCCGGCTCTCGTCAGCCATGCCGAGGACCACGACGACCCCGCGATAGCCGAGCTGGTCAGGCATGGGCGGACAATCGACCGCGGGCAGCCCTTCGAGCAGCGCCCCCAGCTGGGCCAGGTCGAGCTCGTTGAGGTCCCACCGCGGGTTGTCGGCGCGGCCCGAATAGAGGTCGATGTGCGCGCCCGCGGCGCTGACGTCCGGCCGGGGAGGGATGATTTCCGCCGCGCCCAGCGGCGGCAGCGTGGGCAGGGTCAGCCGGCGCCGCGCATGCTGCTCCAATCGGGACAGCATCGCTTCGGGCAGCCGGCCAAAGATCTGCTCCTGCACGTCGGCCGGGAACAGCGCCCGCACGTCCTCCGGGTAGTACGTTCCGTCGCGCGGGATGCGCGCGGTGACGGTGTGGCCGTCGTCCGCCAGGGCGAGCACCGCGGGCAGGCTGGCCGCCGCGATGTCTGTCTCGGGTTGATTCGCCGCGCACAAGGCCCACACGTAGACTTCCCGCTCGGTGTGGCCCAGGACCCGCCAGTCGCACACGCCGTAGGCCAGCGTGGCGGGCAGGATGGCCCGCACGAGCGCGGTCTCGACATCGCGCCAGGTGTGCGCCAGCCCGTTGGCCGGCGGCAGGAGGTCGCCGGCGGCTGTCACGTTGACGACGGTGGCCACCCCGGCCGTGGCCATCGCCTGCGGCTCCGCGGTGGGCGCTGGCGATCCGAAAGGAACGGGCGACACCGCGGCGGCCGCCGCTTGCCACAAGGGCGGCGCGACGTTGCCGGGATCGAGCGGAATCGCACGGGCGCTCTCGACCATCGTCGCGAAGTCGTCCACGATCCCCGCGGCCTCCAGGCGGTCCAGTGTGGCGTAGGCCCCGGTCGCAAGCAGGACGATGACGAGAGGCCTGCCATTGTCCACCTTGTAAGCCGAAAGCATGAGCATCGGCGCCAGGCCTTCCGGGGCGTCGAGCGTGAGATAAATGCGCGCTGCGGGGAGGCTGCGTACGACGGTCACCGTTCCGCCCGCGCTGGTCGTGGCCTGCTCGATGCCCGCGATCCAGCCTTCGAACGTCGGATTCTTTCTGAAGAGGCCCAGGATGATGGAGGGTGTGCCGCTTTCAGTTGGCGCCCGTTCTGCCTGGGCGAAATTGAGGACCGATATCGCGACGCCATCAGCACCCTGACCAGAATCCGGCATCCCGAACAGACGCGCGCCGCTCTGGTCAGTCGCGTTCCAATCTGCCGGACGCAACATCTGGTAACCGTACACGCCGTCCGTCTGCCAGATCAGGCTGCCCACCTCGGCGCTCTTCGCCGCCGGGATTGAGCCCTGTCCCCGGGGAAGGCCGGCGGCAGGATCGCCCGGACTCAGCGTGCTCCACACCGCAACGACCAACACCAGCACGGCTGCCGTCGCGGCAAGGCCGTAGAGCCATGGCGCCGGTCGCCCGCGCGCCGGTCGCGCCCGCACCCCCGTCCTCTCGTCGCGGACCGCGGCATCGTAGCCGGCCCGCAAGGCCGGGGAGGGGTAAGGATCCCGCAGGCCCTGCAGATCCACATCCATCGCCCGGTATTCCGCCAGCCGGGCCGCGCATTCGGGGCAGGCCGCCACGTGCGCATCAATCTCTTCGCGCTCTGCGCCGCGCAGGCCGCGGTAATCGGCCAGCAGCAGTTCGATCGTGGCGTGATTCATGCTCGGTCTTCCTTCCGGTACACCTGCCGGAACAGGGTGCGCGCCCGGTGCAACCGCATCCGGGCCGCACCTTCGCTGAGGTTCAGCGCCTCGGCCACTTCCGAAATCCTGAAACCGTAGTGTGCGTAGAGCAGCAGTGCCGCACGATAGTCCGGCGGAAGCGCGGCGAGCGCCATCTCGATGAGCGTCTGCCGGCCGACTTCCTCCGCCAGGTTGCCGTTGGCCGGCCGCTCATCTGAGTGCCAGGGCAGCCAGGCGAACCGGCGCCTGCGCTTGAGCGCATTGAGTGCAAGGTTCGTCGCGATGCGGTAGAGCCAGGCGCGCGGGTTCTCGAGACGCGCAATCTGGTCGCGCGCCCGGTACGCGGCCAGGAAGGTGTCTTGCGCCAGGTCCTGGGCCGTCTCCCGGTCGCCGATCATGCGCAGGAGATAGGCGAAGATCTCGTTCGCGTACCGTTCGAACAGGTGCGTGGCCAGTTCCTCAGCGTCGCTGGGTACGACGGCCGGCGCTGCGACGGCGGCCCCGTCGTAGGGCTGATTGGACATGGTGTTGGGCTCCCCCGCCCCATCGCTTCAGGTCGGCTGCACGTGCTTCTGAATGATATGACAATCGGCGTGCCGGATTAATCACGCGTTCTCGACAGCGGTGAAAATCCTGTTTGCTAGTTGCGCCGGCAGATCAAAAGTTTGTGCCTTTGTACGGCACGCCGAAGAACGTGGGGCCGAGCAATTCCTCGATGCGCACCCGGTCCTGGTGCGACGGATACTCAATGGACAGGTAACCCTTGCCGGGACACGCCGCGCCGGCATCCGAGACTCTGACAAAGATCAAGCCGGGGTGAATGTTCTCAACCGCTTGAACCGTGGCGCGGTGTTCCTCGACGAGACGCTGCAGCGCCTCCAGAGTGGGCAGTTCCTCACAAGAGGCCGTGAGGGGAATATTGTCATAAACGGCGCTTGCGATAAAACGCTGCAGGACGTGCCAGCGTGCTTCGATGAGCACTGCCAGCAGGACCAGAATGAGCAGGGCCAGGAGCAGGCCGCGTTTTCCCGATCTGATCATGACAAGATGCTCCCTTCTATGCTCACGCCATACCCTCCCGGGATGAAAAGTACGGCAGGTTCCACAGCGCTGTTCACGATCTTACCACGCGTCCGATGCCCAGGCCGAGCGAGAGGACCACGGTTGCGAGCACGAGGGCCGCGACGACTGCCACCAGCAGGACGGACCAGGCAGGTGACGCGTGCGGCTCGTCCGCCTCGGTGCGGCTGCTGAAGGCGAAGACAAGGCCGGTGAGGATGAACGGGGCGGCCATCACCACGCCGAACGCGCCGAGAAAGGTCGACACGCCGGCGTTGGCGATCCAGTTGACGACGATGTAGGCGATGCCGGCGGCGATCGCGACGATCCCGCCGAATCGCGGCCGGCGCCAGGCAAGCAGCAGACCAGCGCAGGCGAGCAAGCCAAGCGCGAGCAGGACCCATCCGTGCAGAGCCATCGGGTCTTCCGGCACGATCACTGCGAACGCGGTGAACGCCGCCCAGGCCAGTGTGAGGATCACGCCGCTGAGGCGGGCGCTGAGGCGGGCGCTCAGGTGGGCTCCATTGCGGGTGCCTGGCCGGGCGTCGGGCCAGGCGCTGACATCGAGGTCGGTGCGGGCAGAACGTGGCATGGCCAACTCCTTTGCGTTGCTTAATCCCGGGGACGGTGACGAAGTAGAACGGGGACGGCCCGCGCCAGTACCAGATCTCACCGCTGAATTCGATATCCATGGGGGCAGAATAGCATGATCCGGCGCGGCGCGCAGGCGGCTACATCCCATCGCCCACGGCCGCGAGGGCGGCGCGATCCACGACCACGATGCGGTGCCGGTCGAACTCGATGACGCCGTCGTCGGCCAGCTCGCGCAGCGCGCGGCCGATCATCTCGCGCACCGTGCCGAGCCGCGCGGCCATCTCGGCCTGGGTGACCATCTGGCTGCGTTCGAGCGTGCCGGCCCGGGTCCCTCGTTCGGCCTCCTGAAGGAGCAATCGCGCCAGCCGCGCCTTGACCGAGCGCAGCGACAGGTCTTCCACCATGGCCACCAGGTGCCGGGCGCGGCGCGCGATACTCTCGATCAGGGCCCACGCCAGCGCGGGATGCTGCTGTGCGAGCCCCTGCAGCGCTCCGCGCGTGATCACCCACAGCGACGTCGCAGCCAGCGCGGCCGCACTGGCCGGGTTTGGGCCGCCGTCGAGCACCGCGACGTCGTTGAACGTCTCGCCGGGCCCCACGCGGTGCAGGATCTGCTCGCGGCCCTGGGGCGAGAGCTTGTAGATCTTCACCTCGCCCGCGTCCATGATGTGCAGCCCTGCGCAGGGGTCCCCCTCCAGAAAGATGACCTGACCCCGATCATATTGCCGCGCGATGCAGGCCGCAGCCAGGCTGCCGAGCAATGACTCGGGCAGCCCGCTGAAGTACGGCACGCGGCGCAGCAGCGCGGGGTCAGGAATGTGCGTCATGGCGCCAGGATGACCCGCACGTCCACCGCCACCGCGCCCTGCCCCTCAGGCAGCACCAGCAACGGGTTGATGTCCAGCTCCGCGATCTCCTCGTGCTCGGCCGCCAGGTGGCTGATGCGGACGATGGCATCGACCAGCGCCCTGCGGTCCGCAGGGGCCGCGCCGCGCAGTCCGGCCAGCAGCTTCGCGGAACGCACGTCGTCGATCAGTTCTTCAGCATCCGCCCGCGTCAGGGGCGCGAGCCGGAAACTGACGTCTGCCAGCGCCTCGACGTAGACGCCGCCCAGGCCGAACATGACCAGGGGGCCGAACGTCGGATCCCGCTTGACCCCGACGATGACCTCGTGGCCGCCCCGCACCATCTCCTGCACCTGGATCCCGCGCACGCGCGCGCCGGGATGGGCCGCCTTGGCGCGCGCCAGGATCGCGTCGAACCCGTCGCGTACTCCCTGTGCGTCTTCCACCCCCACGACGACCCCGCCGATGTCCGACTTGTGCAGGATGTCCGGGCTGATGATCTTCAGCACGACCGGGTAGCCGGTGTGCCCGGCGAACGCCACGGCATCCTCGGGCGAGGTGGCCAGCGTCTCGCGCGGCGTGCGGATCCCATACGCATCGAGAAGCGGCCGGGAGTCCGCCGCATCCAGGGCGATCTTGCCGCTCGTCCGGGCCAGGAGCAAGGCATCCTGCGCCTGCCGCCTGCCCTTCGCGGCCGCAATGCGCGCTACGTCATCCAGCGCCTCCCCGGCCGACCGCCCTGCGGCGCGCGCGGCAGACCGTTGCTGGCGCCACAGCGCCGAGAGGGTCCGCACCGCATCCTCGGGGAAGGTGTAGGCCGGCAGTTGCAGCCGGTGTGCGACGGAGGTGGCCTCCTTGACGCTCAGATCACCGAACAGGCAGGCAACGACCGGCTTGCGCGGTTCGGCCTGCGCTGCGGCGGCCGCGGCAAACGCCTCCACGACGGCCACCGGCTTGACCAGGATCTGGGGCACCAGCACGGCCAGCACAGCGTCGCAGCCCGGATCGGCCAGCACGGCATCCATCGCGATGCGGAAAGTGTGCTCATCCGCGCCGCCCAGGAGATCGACCGGGCCCGCAAGCTGCGCGTCAGGCGCCAGGTGCGGGCGCAGCGCGGCCCGGGTCTTCTCGGTCGTCCGGGCCAGGACCAGCCCTGCCCCCTCGAGCACGTCCGCGGCCACCGCGGCTGGTCCGCCGCCGTTGGTCACGATCGCAACCCGGTTGCCCTTTGGCAGGGGCTGGTAGGCCATGGCCAGTGCGACGTCGAACAACTCCTGGATGCTGCCCACCTCCAGTGCGCCTGCCGCGCGCACCGCCGCGCTGAACGCGGTGTGCGCGCCGGCCAGCGCGCCCGTGTGCGACGCGGTGGCGGCCTGCCCGCTGCTGGTGCGGCCGGTCTTCAGCGCCAGCACGGGCTTGACCGCGGCCGCCTCGCGCAGCGCATCGACGAACGCGGGCCCGCCCTTCACGTCTTCCATGTAGAGCGCGATGACCTTCGTACGCTCGTCGGCCGCGAGGAACGGGATGACGTCGGTCTCGTTGACGTCGGCCTCGTTGCCCACGCTCAGCAGGCGACTGAATCCGATGCCGTGGCCGATCGTCCAGTCGATCACCCCGCCGCACAGCGCGCCCGATTGCGACAGGAACCCGATGCCGCCCTGGGGCGGCATCCCGCGCACGAAGGTGGTGTTGAGGGGCGTGTGCGTGTCGATCACGCCGATGCCGTTGGGCCCCATGACGCGCATGCCGTAGCGCTGCGCGGCCGCCACCATCGCCTGCTCGCGCGCGATGCCCTCCGCGCCCACCTCGCGAAAGCCGCCGGAGATCACGACCGCGGCCTTGATCCCGCGCTGCCCGCACGCCTCGACCGCGGCGATCACTGCACCTGCGGGGATGATCAGCACGGCCAGCTCGACCGGATCGGGCACGGACGCGATGTCCGGGTAGCACTTCAGACCGAAGATCTCGTCCGCCTTGGGGTTGACGGGGTAAATCGGGCCGGGGTAGCCGCCCGCGGGATCCAGCAGGTTGCGCATGACGCCGTAGCTCAGCTTCGAGGGGTCACGGCTCGCGCCGATGACTGCCACCCCGTTGGGGGTGAAGAAGGGCTGCAGGGAACTCGATCGCTCATTCATGTCTGTCCGCTCCATTGCGTCTCATGCCAACCTTCGGTTGGCACGACCTCCGAGGTCACTGTTTCAGTACCCCAACACCTGCCGCGCCAGGTCGGGTGCATCGGTGACGATCGCGTCGACGCCGAGGCCGGCAAGGCGGCGCATCTCGTCCGGCTCGTTGACCGTCCACACGCGCACCGGCAGCCCGCGGCGCCGGGCCTGGGCCACGTACTCCGGGGTCACCATGACCGACTCCGGATGCAGCGCCTCCGCCTTGCTCCAGCGAAACATCAGGCCCGACTTCATCCATCCCGGGCTGTCGTCGGCCAGGAGCAGTGCATGCTCGATCGCCGGCCCGGTCACCTTGGACCGGCGCAGGGCGAACGGGTTGAACGAGCTGATCACGACCTGGCCGGCCATCCCGTGTTCGAGCACCTTCTTCGCCACGTCCTGGCCCAGCCCGTCGTCGCTGGCGCGCACCGACTTGATCTCGATGTTGACCAGCAGCTTGTCCTTCAGGAGGTCGAGCACCTCGTCGAGCGTGGGGATGCGCGTGCCGGCGAAGTCGGGACCGAAATGGAGGCCCGCATCGAGCTCGCGTAACTCGGCCAGGGTGTGCGCCGAGACGCGACCCGTGCCGTTCGACGTCTTCTCGAGGCTGAAATCGTGGAAGATGACGAGTTGGCCGTCCGAGCTGTACTGCACGTCGAACTCGACCCCATCCGCATTGAGGCGCACCGCGGCCTCGAACGCGGGCAGGGTGTTCTCCGGCGCGGCACGCTTCGCGCCGCGATGTGCGAAGATGAGCGTGCGATCCTTGGCGACTTGCTTCATGATGACCTCGCTGTCGATGATGATCTATCGGGCCCTGCGGGCCAATTCGACCAGTCTCTGGCCGTCCCACAGCTCTATCGGCTTGCCCGAGCCCCACTCCCGCGCCTGCCGGGAGATCGCACCCGTCGTGGCAATCCAGGCGCGATCCGCGCGCTCGTGGATGAGCGCGCCGTACATCTCGCGCACGACGCGTTCGCCCACCGTGCCGCGGTACCGCTTGCACTGCACCAGGCCGGTGACCACGGGCGGCCGCGAGACCTCCAGGTCGACCCCGTGATCGCCGCTGACGGGCGTGTTGCGCACGCGGTAGCCGTTCAGCTCGAACAGCATGCCCACCCACACCTCGAACTCCGCGGGCTCCAGCGCGAGCATCTGGGCCAGCGTCTGCACGCGGCCGAAGCGCCGGCGCAGCGCGGACCGGCCCGCATCGCGCTGCGCCAGGAAGACGGGCGCCGCGAGCACGAGCATGTGCAACGCCGCGATCAGCGCGGGGAGCCACACGGGCAGCCACGCGGACCACAGGCCTTGTCCGACCCGGAGGCTGATGACCGCGGGCCAGACGATCAGCCAGAGGGCCGCACCGATCAGCCAGGCCCAGGGCGTCTCGCCGGGCGCAACCATGGCCGCGGTGGGCGCCTCGCGTCCCTGCAATAGCGAGGGCACACCGCGGCGCTCCAGGCGGGCGCGCTCGCGGCTCACTTCCTCGGGTGAAGGCATCCAGTCCGGCTCGCCGAAGGCTTGACCGTCGTCGACCGGCAGCAGGGACGCCTGGAATTCCAGGATCAAACGATCTTCTCCTCGCAAATCAACGTTCGTAGCGCGTCACGTCGACGCGTGCGAAGCTTGCGCGTTCCTCGGCGCGGGCGTTGGCGTCGAGCCAGCCCTGCGCCAGGCCCCGGTCGTCCCACATCGGGACCTCCGACGCGATGAACCAGATCGTCCGCGCCGCGCCCAGCCGGCTCACCAGGTAGTTGTCGACGCCGGCCTCTGTCATGCCGCCGTTCGTGTAAGGCCCGTCCACCCCGGCCCAGGCCCCATCCTCCGGATCGAGCCGTCCGCTGGCGTAGTAGGTGAACGTGTAGCGGTTGTACGGGATCTGGTACAGCAGCGCATCGCCCGGCTGAAAGCGCGCCGCCACGTGTCGGGCCGCGCCGCGGAAGTCCGCCTTGATGGGCTCCCGCACCTGCGTGTAGGCGCTCGACCACAGGTTCATGGCCACGATGATCGCGGCCACCAACAAACCCAGGGGGCGCGCGACCCGGCTCAGGGCTATTATGCCACATGCCAGCAAGCCCAGATAGGCGGGCAGGATCCAGATCAGGTAGCGGTCGGTGAAGATCGGCATGCCCAGCGACACGCCATAGAGCAGGAGCACCGGCAGAACGAGCCAGACGGCGAGCAGAACCACCGCCAGGATCGAACGTCTCTGAGAGAGACCTCCTGAGCGGAGCGCAGCGGAGTCGGCGCATCCTGAGCGGAGCGCAGCGGAGTCG